>CAZBBT010000004.1:0-79609 GCA_964490065.1 uncultured Mesorhizobium sp.
CACGATGCGGCTGATCTTCCTGGCGCAGGGCGCGATGATCATCCTCGCCGCCTATGTCGTGCGCGCGCTGTTCCAGCGGCTCGGCATCGACCCGTTCCTGTCGCTGGCGCTCATCGTGCCGATCGGCCTCTGCGCCGGCTGGCTAATCTACCAGGGCCTGTTCCGCCGCGCGGCGGCCGAGGAGGACCGCAACATCTCGCTCTTGATCGCGGTCGGGCTGATGTTCCTGGTCGAGAATGTCATGACCGTGATCTGGGGCGGCAACACCGCCGGCATCGTCACCAGCTATACGGCCCAGGGCATCAGCCTGTTCGGCATCCGCACCTCGTTCACCCGCTCGATGGGCTTCCTCATCGCACTCGCCGGCACGGCACTGGTGATGCTGTTCCTGCGCCGCACCATGGTCGGCAAGGCGGTGCGCGCCGCCTCGGAGGACATGGTGTCGGCGACGCTGATGGGCATCAGCCCGCACCGGGTCAATGCGGTCGCCTTCGCTATCGGCATCGCGCTTGCCGGGGCGGCGGGCGTCGCGGTGGCGACGACCTTTCCGTTCAACCCCTTCGCCGGCTTCGTCTTCAGCCTGAAGGCGCTGGTGGCGCTGGCGCTGGGCGGCGTCGGCTCGGTTGCCGGTGCGCTGGCCGGCGGCATTATCCTCGGCCTGATCGAGGCCTACACGCAGTTCTTCATCAGCGGCGGATGGACCAACGCGGTCGCCTACGGCGTCTTCCTCCTGGTGCTGATGTTCAAACCGGAAGGGCTGTTCTCGAAGCCCTACAAGAAGGCGTGAGCGGCATGCCGGCGAAGAAGACCCCGCTTGTCGCCGCCTTCGCCGCCACGGCCTTGCTGACACTGCTGCCGTTCTGGCCGGGCGCGGTCGACAGCTACGCCTTCTCCTTCCTGTTCTTCGTCTTCGTCTACGCCATCATGGCGCAGGGCTGGAACCTGGTCGCCGGTTTCGGCGGCCAGATCAGCCTCGGCCAGCACGCCTTCTTCGGGCTGGGCGCCTACACCACGGCGATCCTGTGGAGCGGCAACTATCTGTGGGGTTCACTCTACGACAGCCATCCGCGCATCTACTATTTCGACCCGGTGACGATGGCGCTCTCCGGCCTGGTTGCCGCGCTCGCCGCTGCGTTGGTCGGCGTGCCGCTGCTGTCGAAGCTGCGCGGCGACTATTTCGCGCTCGGCACGCTGGGCTTCGGCGAGATCGTGCGTGTGCTGTTCGTCAATGGCGGCAGCTTCACCGGCGGCGCCTTCGGCATCGTCACGCCGGCCGGCACCTTCGACACGCTGCGCCCGCATTATTGGGTGGGGCTGTTCTTGACGGTCGGGCTGGCGGCCGGCATCCGCATCCTGATGCGCTCGCGCTACGGGCTGGCGCTGACCGCCGTGCGCGACGACGAGATGGCGGCGTCCGCCAACGGCATCAACACGCTGACGGTGAAGGTCGCGGCCTTCGCCGGCAGCGCCTTCGTCGCCGGCGTCGCCGGCAGCCTCTATTCCTACTACATCTTCCATGTCGGGCCGGATTCGGTGTTCGACCTGGATTGGATGCTTTTGCCGCTGATGATGACGGTGGTCGGCGGAACCGGCACGATCGTCGGGCCGATCGTCGGCGCCTTCGTGATGTATGCCGTGTTCGACCTCGCCCGTATCTTCGTGCCGGACTACCACCCGATCATCTCGGGGCTCACCATCATCCTCGCCATGCTGTTTTTGCCCAGGGGGCTGACGCGGCTGGGTTTCGGCGTGCCTGGGCTGGTGCGGCGGTGAAGTAGCTCACTTCTCCCCGTTTCCGGGAGAAGGAAGACTTTTTCAATGCAACTGCACCGTCATCCGCTCGCGCAGTTCGCGCGGGGCGGCGCCGTACTTGCTCTTGAAGGCACGCGAGAAATGCGCGCTGGAATTGAAGCCGCAGGCGAAGGCGATCTCGGAGATGGACAGGCTTTGACGGGCGGACGACAGGAGTGCCTCGCGGCTGCGCTCCAGCCGGCGGTCCCAGACAAGACGCTCCAGCGTCGTGCCTTCGCCCTCGAAGGCGCGGTGCAGATAGCGTCGCGAGCAGCCCATGTGCCGGGCGATGTCCTCCGCCGACAGGCTGGCGCGCGACAAATTGGCGTCGACATAGGCGACGATGCGCTCGCGCAGCGCCTCGAGCGGCGAGCCGCGCCATTCCGGCGCCTTGCCGCGGATCAGGCCGTTGACGAGCTGGATGAGGCTGTCGCCGACGCGCTGGCAGTTCGCCGGATCGAGCCGGTGCGCCTCGTCGATCGCCATCTGCATCAGGCCCGATACGATGTGGGTGAGGCTGTCGTCCCCCGCCGGCAGCGGCACGGGTGCGGCGAGGCGGGCAAGCGTGTCGTCGTTGAAGGTCGAGCGCGGCACCTGCAGGATCAGTTGCTCGACGCCGGAGAGGTTCTGCAGCGAATAGGTCCGCACCGGGTCGTAGATGATGGCCGAGCGCGGCCCGAGCTCGACCGCCATGGCCTGCTGCTCGAAACGGCTGCGGCCGCTGCGCTGCATCAGGATCTTGACCGCGTCGGGATCGAAACTGCGCCAGAAGGCACGGTCGTTGACCACGACATGCGCGTTGGCCTTGATCTCCGACAGACGGCAGGGGCCGAGCTGGACGGACATCAGCTTCGGTGTCGAGGCCACCGCGTCGCGCGTGAAGCGCTGCGTGATGGGGCCGAACAGCAGCCGCGACGTGGACAGGAAAGCCTCGCCGTCGGCAACGCTCACATGATGGGCAGCAGCGTGCATGTCTTCCTCCTCAAGCACATCCGTGCTGATGCTCCCGTCTTGGCGCGGGATTTGCGGATGCCGGCGGACGAACCGCAGGCAAATAACTTAACATGCTAATCAACTTGCCCGCAACACGAACGAAAACGGGTAACGGGATGGTGAGAGCCTAGAGGACAACGGCGCGCGTGACCAGCGGCGGCTCGGTTCAGCCGCCGCTCGCCAGCGGTTCGCCATTCAGTCGCGCGGCTATGTCGCGGGCGGCGGCGATCGCCGCGCGGCCCTGTTCCTCGGCGCTCCTATCGTCGACGCGCGACATCGGCGATGCCACCGCCAGCGTGCCGATCGGCTGGCCGTCCGGGCCGCGGATGGCGGCGCCGACGCTGTGGACGCCTTCCTCGTAGCCCTGGGCGCTACGCGAATAGCCGCGCTCGGCGGCGAGCCGCACGGCCTGCATGACTTCGTCGCGCGCCGTGAGCGTATGCTGGGTAAAGGCTTCGAGCGATTTGCCGACATAGGCTTCGGCCACCGTGTCGCGGGCCGCGGCAAGGAAGGCGATGCCGGATGCGGTGCCGTGCAGCGGCAGCACCTGCCCGACATCGACGTTGACCCGGTTCGCCCTGGCGGAAAGCTCGACATGCACGGTGAGCAGCGCGCCGGCGCTGAACTCCGACAGATGGACGGTTTCGCCGGTCTCCACCGCCAGCCGGCGCAGCACCGGCGCAGCGACGCGGGCGAAGGGAAAATGCTGGTCGCGGATACGCGCCAGGCGCGACAGGCCGGCGCCGAGCCGGTAGCGGCGGCTTTGCGGCTCCTGCTCGACAAGGCGGTGGGCGGCGAGCGCAACCAGCAGGCGGCGGGCGGTCGCCTTGTCGAGGTCCGCCCGACGAGCCAGTTCGGAAAGGCCGATCTCGGGTTCGGCAAGCGTGAATTGTTCCAGCAGAGACGCTGCCTTGCCCACCGTGCTCATCGCTTTCCCTTCGAGATAGTTCGCGTGTGAATTAACTTGACACCGGACGTCGTGGCCGGCACTGTGCTTATAACATGCAAAACACAGGTTCAAATAATGAACCGAGTGAAAAAGCGCTGTCGAAGGTCTGGGAGGATCGAGCATCGTGACGGCTGCAGCCACGAACCAGCGCCTGCCGGGCGTCGATGCGTTGCTCGACCGCGAGCAGGAGCGGTTTTCCCGCACGCATCCGAAATCCTTCGCGGCCTGGCAGGAGGGGCAAAGGCATTTCCTCTATGGTGGGCCGTCGCACTGGATGCGGCGCTGGGCCGGTGGCTTTCCCGTTTACGTGGCATCGGCGAATGGTGCGCATGTCCGTGACATCGACGGGAACGACTACGTCGACTTCGCGCTCGGCGACACCGGCGGGATGTGCGGCCATGCCGTGGAAGCGGTGACCGAGGCGGCGGTCAAGCAATTGCGGAACGGCGCGACGACGATGCTGCCGACAGAGGACAGCCTCTGGGTTGGCCAGGAGCTTTCGCGGCGCTTCGGCCTACCATTCTGGACGCTGACCACCTCGGCGACCGACGCCAACCGCGGCGCGATCCGCATTGCCCGCATGATCACCGGCCGGCAGAAGGTGCTGGTGTTTTCCGGCTGCTATCACGGCGGCGTCGAGGAGGCGCATGTCGAGCTGCGCGACGGCAAGGTCGGCCTGCGCAACATGATCCACGCCAATGGCGTCGACCATTCGGCTGTCTCGAAAGTCGTGGAATTCAACGACGTCGAGTCCTTGGAGCGGGCGCTGGCGGACGAAGATGTCGCCTGCGTGCTGACCGAGCCGCTGATGACCAATTTCGGCATGATCCCGGTGGCGGAGGGCTTTCACGCGGCGCTGCGCGCTGTCACCCGGCGCACCGGCACGCTGCTCGTTATCGACGAGACGCACACCATCTCCTGCGGGCCGGGTGGCTACACCGCACTCAACGGGCTGGAGCCGGACATGCTGGTCGCCGGCAAGGCGATCGCCGGCGGGATTCCGGCCGGGGTGTTCGGTGTCTCGGAAGAGGTGGCCGAGCGGTTGTGGAAGCAGGTGCCGAAGGTCAATCCGCGCGTGCGCCAGTCGGCGCATCTCGGCATCGGCGGGACGCTAGCCGGCAACGCGCTGACGGTCGCCACCATGCGCGCGGTGCTGGAGAAGGTGCTGACGCCGGAAAATTTCGAGACGATGATCGCCAATGCCGGGCGGCTGGCGGACGGTGCGCGCGCGATCATCGAGACGCATCGACTGCCTTGGCACGTCACCCAGATCGGAGCGCGGGCCGAGATCATGTTCATGCCGCGGCCCCCGAGGAACGGCGCCGAGGTGATCGCTGGCCGGCGCGGCGACCTCGAGACGCTGCTGCACACCTTCTACATGAACGAGGGCCTGCTTGTGACGCCGTTCCACACCATGTTCCTGATGTGCCCGGTGACCTCCGCCGAAGACGTAGACCGTCATACGGAGGTGTTTTCGCGGTTCGTCGCTCTTGTCCGTGATGCCGAGGTGGCGTGAGCGATGGCGCGGCCGTTCGATCTCTCCGGCAGGACGGCGCTCGTGACCGGCGGCGGGCGCGGCATCGGCGCCGCCATAGCCACGCGCTTCGCCGAGGCGGGCGCTTCCGTCGTCATTGCCAACCGGACGCTTGAGGTTGCCGAAGAGCTGGCCGCCGATCTCAACGGCAGGGGACTTGCCGCGCGAGCCGTGCCGCTTGCCGGACTCGGCCGCGCCGATATTGCCCGGCTGGTGATGGACGCAGCGGGTGCGGCGGAAAAAATCGACATCGTCGTGCACAATGCCGGCGGCTGCCCGTGGGCGACAATCGACGAACTCGACGAAGCCAAACTCGACGAGGCGCTGAACGTCAATTTGAAAGCCTGTTTCTGGCTGGCGCAGGCGGCAGCGCCCCTGATGCGCAGGAACGGCTTCGGCCGCATCCTCGTCACCTCGTCGGTTTCCGCTAGGATCGCCATGGCCGGCGGCGCGCACTATTCGGCGGCCAAGGCCGGCGTCAACGCCTTCATCCGGGGCGCCGCTTTCGAGTTCGCGCGCGACGGCATCACCGTCAACGGCGTGGAGCCCGGCTTCATCGAGAAACCCGGACGCGGCACGATGAGCACACCGCAAACGATGGCGAAGGTTTCCCGCTTCGTGCCGATGGGCCGCTACGGCGAGGCCGACGACATCGCCTACGCCATGCTCTACCTCGCCTCGGAGCAGGCGAAGTACACCACCGGCCAGACCATCGTGGTGGACGGCGGCTCGACGCTGCCGGAAACCGGCTACGCCGTCGAGCAGCACTGGGGGCTGGCATGAGCCGGCGGCTGGAAAAGCGCAGGGCGCTGATTACTGGAGCCGCCACCGGCATGGGCCGCGCGACGGCCGAGTTGTTTTCCCGGCACGGCGCGGAAGTGGTGCTGTTCGGGCTTGGCGGGCCGGCGCTCGACGAGGCGGCGGAAGCGAGCCGCGGCAAGGCCGTGCATGGTGACATTACGGAAACGGCCGATGTCGAGCGGGCAGTCGGTGCGTGCGGAGAAAAACTCGACATCGTCGTCAACGCCGCAGGCTTGATGATCGAGGATCAACCGGAAAGCCTGACCGACGAGGACTGGGAGCGCAGCTTCGCCGTCAACGTCACCGGCGCGATGAAGGTCTGCCGCGCAGCGCTGCCGCTGCTGAAACAGCGGGGCGGGGCGGTCGTCAACATCGCCTCGGTCGGCGCCTTCAACGCCAGCGGCCACAACGCCGCCTATTCGGCCAGCAAGGCGGCGCTGGTCTCCTATACGCGCACGCTCGCCTTCGCGCACGGACCGGACGGCATCCGTGCCAATGCGGTCGCGCCCGGCTGGGTACGCACGCCGATGAGCGACCGGGAAATGGAAGAGGCGGCGCGGCGCAACGGCTCGTCGCAGGAGAAGGAGTTCGCGGCGCTCACCGCGCGCATCGCGCTCAGACGCGTCGCCGAGCCGGAGGAGATCGCCGCCTGCTGCCTGTTCCTGGCGTCCGACGAGGCATCCTTCGTCACCGGCGCGGTGCTGGTCGCCGACGGCGGCGGGCGGCCGCCGACGCAGAACCGGGCGGTCTAGGGAAGTTTCGAGGGAGGAGCCGAGAAAAATGTCCAGCAAGCCAGCGATCGCCGACCTCGTCGTGCGCAACGGCCGCGTCTACACCGTCGATGCCGAGCGCTCCTGGGCGAGTGCGTTTGCCGTGCGCGGCGGGCGGGTGATCGCGGTGGGCGACGAGGCCGCGGTCGCGCCGCATGTCGGACCCGAGACGCGCGTGCTTGACCTCGGCGGCCGCATGGCGATGCCCGGCATCTGCGATGTCCACACCCACATGATGATGGGCGGGCAGGCGGCGCTGTTCGAACTGCGCTTCTCCAATCTGGAACGCCGGGACGGCATTTTGAAAATGGTGCGCGCGGCGGCGGAGAAGACTCGGCAAGGCAAATGGATCATCGGCGCGCAATGGGGCAGCGACCTGATCGCGACCATCAATAGCGAAGAATCGCTTCGCCTGCTGGACGAGGCAAGTCTCGGCCGGCCGGTGCTGCTGCGCGACGACACCTATCATAACCGCTGGGTCAACACGGCAGCGATGAAGCTTGCCGGCATCGCGCCGGACAGCACCGATCCCGATCAGGGAAGCTTCGGTCGCGACCCGAAGAGCGGGGCGCTGACCGGCCTGATGATCGAATCCGCTTCCGGCCTCATCGAACGCGCTATCGTTTCCTCCGGTCACTATACCGACGAGATGGACCGCGCGGCGATGGCGCATTCGATCGCCACGCTGAACAGGCATGGCGTCACCGCCTTCCTCGACGCCGCCGCCATGCAGCCGGTGATGGCGGCGCTGAAGGGGCTGGACGACCGCGGCGAACTCACCGCCTGGGCGTCGGCTGCGATGCCGGTGACGGAGCCCTCCTTCATGTTCGGCATTGCCGGCGAGGAGCTATTCGCGTTGCGCGAGACGTTCCGCAGCGCGCATGTCAGGCCGGATTTCACCAAGGTCTTCCTCGACGGCGTGCCGGGCGCCCGCACCGCCGCTTTCCACGAGCCTTACACGCCGGATCCGGTGTTCGGCTGCTGCTTCCGCGGCACGACGCTCGCCAGCGTGCCGGAACTGGTGCGCTGGGTCGGCCGCTGCGAAAAGCTCGGCCTGTCGGTGAAGATCCACTGCGCCGGCGACGCGGCGGTCACCCAGGCGCTGGACGCCATCGACGTCGTGCGCTCCTTCAACGGACCGACGAAGCTCGTCCACCACATCGCTCATGCCAGCTACATCGCGCCAGGCGATATCAAGCGCTTCGCCGAGCTCGGCGTGGCGGCGGACCTGTCGCCCTTCATCTGGTATCCGACCGCTTTCCTCGAAGGCCACAAGCAGACGATGGGCGTGGAGCGGGCGACGCGCTTCTGGCCGAACCGCGAATTGCTGGCGGCCGGCACGCTTATGGCAGGCGGTTCCGACTGGCCGGTCATCTCCAATCCCGATCCGTGGAACGGCATGGAAGGGCTGGTCACGCGGCAGAACCCGTCGGGCGATTTTGCCGGCGAATCGCTGTGGCCGGAGCAGGCATTGGATATCGCGACCGTGCTGGAGATATTCACCATCAACTCCGCCCGCGTGATGGGCCTCGATGGCACGATCGGCTCGCTGGAGGTGGGCAAGTCGGCCGACTTCATCGTGCTCGAACGCAACGTACTGGAGGTGCCGTCCGACGAGATTGCCGACACCAAGGTGCTTTCGACCTGGTTCGAGGGGAGGCAGGTCTATGAGCGGGGCTGATGCCGCCAAGATTCCCGTCACGATACTGACCGGCTTCCTCGGCAGCGGCAAGACGACCCTGCTCAACCGGTTGCTCAAAAGGCGCGACATGGCGGGCGCGGCGGTGATCGTCAACGAATTCGGCGAGGTCGGCCTCGACCACCTGCTGATCGAGGCCAGCGAGGAGCAGTTCACCCTGCTCGACAATGGCTGCGTGTGCTGCACCGTGCGCGGCGATCTGGTCGAGACGCTGAAGGAACTGGGGCGCAGGAGCGATGCGGGCGAGACGCCGCCGCTGAGCCGGATCGTCATCGAAACAACGGGTCTCGCCGACCCGGCGCCGATCCTGCATACGCTGATCGCCGAGCCGGCGCTTGCGGCGCGGTATCGCGTCGGCGGGATCGTCACGACCGTCGACGCGGTGAACGGTCTCGCGACACTCGACCGCCATGCGGAAGCGGCCAAACAGGTTGCTGTGGCCGACCATCTGCTCATCACCAAGACCGATCTCGCTGGCAATGAAATGGTGGGGGCACTTGGTCAGCGGCTCGATGCGCTTGCCCCGGCCGCGAGCCGCGGCATCGCCGACAACGGCGGAGCGGATTTCGACGCGCTGGATGCGTTGGCCGAGAGTGGGGCCGAGAAAGAGGCCCGGCTCGCGGCGTGGCTGGACAAGGCTGCCGACCTGTCGGCGCGTGACCACGAGCATGCCGGTCACGATTGCGGGCCGGACTGCGATCACCATCACGCCCACGCCCACGGCATCCGTTCCTACAGCTTCGTCATCGATGCACCTGTGGAGTGGACGTCCTTCGAGCGCTGGCTGGACTACGTCGCCATGCTGAAGGGCGAGGACTTGCTGCGCATGAAGGGACTGGTCTGCCGGGCAGAGGATCCGGCGCGGCCGATGGTGCTGCATGGCGTGCAGCATGTGTTCCATCCGCCGGTGCGGCTCGATGCCTGGCCGTCCGCCGACCGGCGCACGCGGCTGGTCTTCATCGTGCGCGGCATCCCGCGCGAGACGATCGAACGCACATTGGAGAAATTCGCCGGGGTGAAATTCGCCGGCATCGAGACCGGCAATGTCGACCCGCCGGCCCGCTCGGCGGCATGAGGGAGTGAAAACAATGGGAGTATTCGACATGACATGGAAATCCAGCCTGATTGCCGCGTCGCTCGCCGCGGCTTCGCTCGGCGCGCTGACCTTCACGGCCGCGGCCGCCGGTCCGACCTGCGCCAACGGTGCCATCAAGGTCGGCGCGGTTTCGACCGTCACCGGACCGGCCGATTTCAGCGAAGTGCCGAAGGCGACGCAAGCCGCGTTCGATGCGGTCAATGCCGCAGGGGGCATCAACGGCTGCAAGATCGACTACACCATCGCCGACGACAAGGCCGATCCCGCCGTGGCCGCGCAGGCGGCGCGCGACCTGATCGACAACAAGGAGGCCGTGGCGCTGGTCGGCTCGGCCAGCCTGCTCGACTGCGCGGTGAACAGCGCCACCTATAGCCGCAAAGGCATCCTTTCGGTGCAGGGGCTGGGCGTCGACGCCGCCTGCTTCTCCTCGCCCAATGTCGCGCCGGTCAATGTCGGCCCCTACACGCTGTCGACGGCGATGGGCTACTACGCCACCAATGTGCTGAAGACGCAGAAGCTGTGCGCCTTCTTCATCATCATCGGCGGCACGCAGGAGGCCTACAAGAAGAGCATCGAGGACTGGGAGAAGATCACCGGGCAGAAGATCCACCTGCTGGACCTGACGCTGCCGTTCCAAGGCGACCTCACGCCCTACGTCATCAAGGCGCGCGACGCCGGCTGCGATGCGGTGCTGACCAATCAGGTGGAGCCGCAGGTGGTGCAGCTTATCAAGACGGTCGACGCGCAGAAGATCACCGGCATCAACTGGCTGTTCCTGGCGCCGGGCTACACCGAGCAGGTCGCCAAGGCGCTCGCCGACAGCAAGCAGCCGATCTATGTCGGCACCGAGTGGGAGCCGTATACGGAAACCAATTCGGAGGCCAACGCGCAGTGGATCGCCGACATGAAGAAGGCGAACCGGCCGCTGACCGCCTTCTCGCAGGGCGGCTATCTGGCGGCACAGGTGTTCCTCGACGTCGTCAAGGGCATCGACGGCGAGGTGACGCGTGAAAGCGTCAGCGAGGCGCTTCTCACGATGAAGCCGATCAAGAACCCGCTTGCCGGTTCGCCCTATATCTTCGGCGAGGCCAAGACCCATTCGCCAATGCGGGCCACCAAGGTGATGAAGCTGAAGGACGGCGCCTGGACGGTCGAGACGCCTGATTTCGTCATGCTGCCTGAGGTGAACTGATCCCTTTCCTCCCTGGGGCGGCGGGCCTCGGTCTGTCGCCCCTCTTTTCATCTTTGCGGTGATCGATGAACGCACTTCTTCCAGCAGCGGTTGCGGGACTGACGGCAGGAGGCACTTATGCCCTGCTCGGTGTCTGCGCCGTCTTCACCTACCGGCTCGTCGCAGTCGTCAACTTCACCGGGGCGGCGATCGGAACGGCCGGCACCTTCGCGCTGATCGCGCTGACCGAGGCCGGCTATCCGACGTGGCCTTCCGTGCTGGCCGGCATCGCCGTCGGCACGCTGGTCGGCGTCGCGATCGGTTATGTCATGACCCGCTGGTTCGCCGAAGCCAGCGCCTCGACCAAGGCGGCCGTCACCGTCGCGTTGCTGGTCGGGCTGATCGCCGTCGGATTGCGGCTCACCGGCGGCCAGCATCCGCATGTCATGCCCGAGCTCTTCCCCGGCTCCGCCTTCCGGCTGGCCGGCGTCGAGGTCACGATCGCCTCGGTGCTGACGATCGGGCTGGCGGTTCTGTTCGCCGTGCTCGCAGACCTGATGCTGGAGCGCACCCGCATCGGCCTCCATCTGCGCGCGCTGGCAGACCGGCCGATGGCGGCCGAACTGCTCGGCATTCGCGTTCAGCTTCTGTCGCTGTTCATCTGGGCGCTGACCGGCACCTTCACCACCTTCGCGCTGATGGTGATCGCGCCGCAGCGCTCGCCTAATTTCATGACGCTCAGCCTGCTTGTCGTGCCGGCGCTGGCGGCCGCGCTGATCGGCCTGTTCCGCAGCTTCTGGCTGACGCTGGCCGGGGGCATCCTGCTCGGCGTCGTCGAGGGATTGGCGAGCGCGATGGATTCGATCAGCCAGTATCGCAGCGCCATCCCCTTTCTGGTGGTGTTGTTCGTTCTCCTGTGGTCGCAGCGGGAGGCCCGCTGGGATGATGCGCGCTAATCTCAGGGCCGCTTTGGCCGTCGTCGTCGCGGCCATCGTCTGTGGCAGCTTAGTCTTCGGCCTGCTGCCGTCCTACTGGGTTTTTCTGGCCACTTCGGTGCTGATCACCGGCGTGGCGCTGCAAAGCCTCGGCCTAGTGGCCGGCCGCACCGGCATGATCGCGCTCTGCCAGATGTCGTTCGCCGGCGTCGGAGCCTGGACGGTCGGTTATCTCAATCTCGCCGAAGCGCCGGGCGGCTTGCCGTTGTGGATCCTGATCGGCGGGTTTGTGGCAGTGCCGTTCGGCGTCGCCATCGGGCTTCCCGCGCTCAGATTGCGCGGCATCAACCTCGCCATCGTCACCTTGTCCTTCGCCACGGCGTTCGACGCGATCCTGGCTACCATCACCTATCCCGGCCAGACCTCCTTTCTTCAGGTGCCGCGGCCGGCGCTGTTCGACAGCGACGAAGGCTATTTCGTCTTCGTGCTCATCTTCTATGCGGCAATCGCGGTCGCGTTGGAGTTCCTCGCCCGTTCCCGGCTCGGCGCCTCCTGGGTGGCGGTGCGGCATTCCGAGCGGGCGGCAGCCGCGCACGGCGTCAGCATCGCCGCTTCGAAGCTGTCCGCCTTCGCCATCTCGGCCTTTATCGCCGGCATCTCCGGCGGCCTGCTCGCCGGCTATCTCGGTACGCTGGTGGCGGAGAACTTCTCGATGATGGCCTCGCTCAGCCTCTATGCCGTGGCGGTGATGACGGGCGCGCATTTCGCCGAGGGCGCGGTGATCGGCGGGCTCCTGGTGGTGATGTTCCCGGAAATCCTGCGCCGCCTCGACCTGCCGCAGGATATCGGCAACGTCCTGTTCGCGATCGGCGCGACGCAGGCGCTGTCGACCGGCGAGACGATGAGCGAGACGTTCCGCCGGCTCTTCCGCAAGCTGGCGCCGAAGCGCAAGGCGAAGGCCGCTGCCATCAGCAGAGCAGGCCTGCCGGAGGCGGTCCACCGCGAAAGCGACGCGGCGCTCGCGATCGAAAACCTCACCGTGCGCTATGGCAGCGTGGTGGCGCTGGACGGCGTGAACCTGACGGTGAAGGCCGGCACGGTGGCCGGTCTGATCGGCCCGAACGGGGCGGGCAAGTCGACCTTTATCGACGCAGTCGCCGGCTTTCTGTCCAACTATGGCGGTTCGGTGCGGCTGGACGGCGTTCCGCTCGAAGGCCGGCCGGTGCATCTGCGCGCCCGCATGGGCGTTCGCCGCACCTGGCAGACCAATCGCATCGCGCCGGAACTCACCGTCGGCGGCTATCTGGCTTTGGCGGCCAGGGGCCTTTCGGACGGCGAGGTGAAGGCCGTGCTTTCCTGGCTGGACTGCCCCGACCCGGAAACCCCGGTGGCGACCGTGGATGCAGGAACCCGGCGCCTGCTCGACGTCGCCGGCGTGGTCGCGGCGCGACCGGCGGTGGTGCTGCTGGACGAGCCTGCGGCCGGCCAGTCGCATGAGGAAACGCTGCGGCTGGGGCGGCGCATCGCGGAGATCCCGAAACTGTTCGGTTCGGCGGTGCTTCTGGTCGAGCACGACATGGATCTCGTGCGCTCGGTCTGCTCGGAGGTGACGGTGCTCGATTTCGGCCGCGTCATCGCCTCCGGCCCGCCGGAAAAGGTGCTGGTCGAGAAGGCAGTGAAGAAGGCCTATCTCGGCATCGAGGCGGAGAGCGTCGCGGCATGAGCAGGCTCGTCGTGACAGGATTGTCGGTCGACCGTGCCGAACTGCCGGTCGTACGCGAGGTGGACCTCGTCGCCGAGAGCGGGAGGATCAGCGTCGTCCTCGGCGCCAACGGCGCCGGCAAGACCACGCTGCTCGAAGGCATTTCCGGCATCATTCCGGTTTCCGGCGGCATGATCGAGATCGACGGAAGGCCGATCCAGAAGGCAAGGCCCGGCGACAGGTCGCGCGCGGGGCTCGCCCATGTCGAGCAGGGCCGCACCGTTTTCCGTCAGCTCACCACCGAGGAGAATCTGCGCGTCGGTCTGCGCGACGAGGCAAGCCTGGCCGAAGCCTATGATCTATTCCCAGAACTGGTGCAGCGCCGCACTGTCCGCGCCAGCCTGCTGTCCGGCGGCGAACAGCAGATGCTGGTGATCGCACGCGCCCTGCTGACCAGGCCGAAGGTACTGCTCATCGACGAGATGTCGGCCGGGCTCGCGCCGGTTATCGTCACGCGGCTGATGAACGCCGTGCGCCGACTGGCCGACGAGGGGCTGGCGATCCTGCTGGTCGAGCAGTTCGCTGCGCTCGCGCTCTCGATCGGCGACCGCGCCTATGTCATGCGGCGCGGGCGGATCGTGCATGACGGCGACTGCGCGGCGCTGCTCAAGGCGCCGGACGAACTGCACCGGCTGTATCTCGGCGGCAGCGAGGCCGAAATCCAGGCCGCGTCGGCGCACTGAATTCCACTGGATTGCCTGCGGTGGCCGTGCAAGATCGACGGTCGAAGGATTCGTCTTCCGCATCTTACCGCCAGATCAGGGCCCCCAGACCCGCATGAGCGCCGACCTCACCTTTGCGTTCACCCTGGCGGTGTTCATCGCGACCTATGTCGTGGTCGCTGTGGGCAAATTGCCCGGCTACCGCATCGACCGCGCGGGGGCCGCACTTCTCGGCGGCAGCGTCCTCGTCGGCGTCGGCGTGCTGACGCCCGAGGAAGCCTATCGCGCCGTCGACATCGACACGATCGTGCTCTTGCTCGGCATGATGATCGTGGTGGCGAATTTGCGCGTCTCAGGCTTCTTCCGCGTCGTCAATGCCACCATCGCGCGCCATGTACGGCAACCGATCACGCTGCTTTTCGCGATTGCCCTGGCGTCCGGCGTGCTGTCGGCCTTCCTCGTCAACGATACGATCTGCCTGGTGATGACGCCGCTGGTGACGGAACTGGTGCTGCGCATGCGGCGCAATCCGGTGCCCTACCTGCTGGCGATCGCCATGTGCTCCAACATCGGCAGCGTCGCCACCATCACCGGCAATCCGCAGAACATGATCGTCGGCAGCCTGTCGAACATTTCCTACGGCGCCTTCGCCGCCAGCCTCACACCGATTGCGGCTTTCGGTCTCGTGGCGGCAGTAGTGCTGATCGTCGCCACGTACCGCGGCGAATTCCTGGCGGGCGCGACCTTGCCGCAGATGCGCTTCCCCGCGCGCTATCACCGTCCGTTGATGCTGAAGACGGTGGCGGTTCTGTTCACCATGATCGTGCTGTTCTTCCTCGGCCAACCGGTGGCCAAGGTGGCGATCGTCGGCGGCGCGCTGCTGCTTCTGACCCGGCGCGTCAGCCCGACCAAGATCTACCGAGAGATCGACTGGCCGCTTCTGGTGATGTTCACCGGCCTGTTCATCGTGGTGGCCGCGCTCGAGAAGGTGGCGATCGGTCCCGATGCGATTGCCGCCGTCGGCCGGTTGCGGCTCGACGATGTCGCGGTGCTCAGTGTCGCAACGGCGATCCTTTCCAATCTGGTTTCCAACGTGCCGGCGGTGCTGGTGCTGAAACCCTTCATCGAGCCGCTCGCCGACCCGCAACGCGCCTGGCTGGTCGTCGCCATGGCTTCGACGTTGGCCGGCAACCTGACGCTCGTCGGTTCGGTCGCCAACCTCATCGTCGCCGAGCGGGCGAAGGCGCATGGCGCGACGCTCGGCTTCTGGGCCTATCTGCGCGTCGGCGCCCCGCTCACCGTGCTGACGATCGCCGCCGGGATCGTCTGGCTGAGCCTGTAGTCACTCATCGGCCAGGTCGCGGCTGGCGCGTTCGATGTGCCGGCGCAGCAGCGCCTCGGCGAATTCCACGTCGCCCTCGGAAAGCGCGTCGAGGATGCCGATATGCTCGCTACTTGCGGCGTGGATATGGGCGCCGCTCAACTTATCGAAATCGGCATATTCGGTCATGCGGCGCAGATTGTTCTGCTGCCGCACGGCTTCGGCCAGGAACCGGTTTCCGGACCAAGACACCAGCGTCTCGTGGAACTGGGCATTGACGCGGAACCAGTGATCTCGGGTCACGCTGCCGGCGGGCGCCGTTTGTATGCCCTCCTGCGCCGCGCGCAGTGCCCGCAGTTCTTCCTCCTTGACCGCGAAGGTCGGTAGCTTCAGCGCGCCGCATTCGACGACGAGGCGGAACTGATAGCTCTCGGCAATGACGTCTTCCGAGGTCAGGTTCTCGGAAAAGGCCCAGCCATGGCCCTGCAGCCGCCGCGCCAGCCCGTCCGCCGCCAGCCTGAGCAGCACCTTGCGCACCGTGCCGCGCGACGCGCCGTAGCGCTCGGTCAGTTCCGCCTCCGACACCTCGTCGCCGAGCCCTCCCGATCCCCTGTCCGACATGATGCTGCGCTGCAAGGATTCGATCTCCGAGATCGGCGCGACATCGTCGAGCGCGTCGCCGTTCGCCGCAGGGCGCACGAGGACAAAGCCCTGACCCGGCGAGTGCTCCAGCATCCCGCGCTCGGCCAGCACCGCAAGCGCTGCGCGGATCGGCGAGCGCGAGACGCGCAGCTTCTTGGCCAGCTTGAAGTCGGAGACCCGCGTGCCGACCGGCCAGGCTTCGCTGTGCGCCAGCGCGGCGATCTGCCGGGCGATGTCGAGTTGAAGGCTGCTTCTGGGCTGCTGCAGCGATGTATCCTGATTCCTGCTCATGATGCCGGTCTTTCGCTCAAAAGTCGCTTGACATTGCATACAATGGATCATTAGTGTCTTTTAAACAAGTAAAGTACACATTCGAAATCAAGGATCCTGCCTTACATGAGCGCCTCCGCCTTTCCGTTCGTCTCCGTGAGCGGTACGCCGTTCGAACGTGGATGCCAATATGGCCGAGCCGTGCCCGATCGTATTCGCAAAAGTGCGACACTCTACGGCCGCCAACTCGACGGGCTCGGTTATCAGGGTGCGGAGCGCAAGCGTCTGATCGGCGAGTTCGTCGAGCAGATTGCCGCTTACGGCAGCCAGTATGTCGAGGAGATGGAAGGCATCGCCAAGGGCGCGGAACTGCCGCTCGAAGACATCATGATGATCAACGCGCGCACCGAGGTGGTCGCCAAGGCGCGCCTCGAGCGCAACGAGCCGGAGGACGAGGATCCGGACGATGGCTGCACCGGTGCGGTCATCATGCCGGACCGCAGCGCGACCGGCCAGGTGATCCACGGCCAGAACTGGGACTGGAAGGCGGATTGTGCGGAAACCGCGATCGTGCTGAGGGTTCAGCGCGAGGACGGGCCCGACATGCTGACCTTTGTCGAGGCCGGCGGGCTCGCCCGCTGCGGCATGAATTCGGCCGGCATCGTCATTACCGCCAATTATCTCGAATCCGAGCGCGACTTCCGGCAGTCCGGCGTGCCGCTCGCCATCATTCGCCGCAAGGTTCTCGAGCAGGAGCATTTCGCACTGGCGATCAAGGCGGTCGCAACGACCCCGAAGGCCTGCTCCAACAACATGATCATCTCCACGGTGCAGGGATTCGCGGTCGATTTCGAATGTGCGCCGGACGAGGCCTTCCCGCTCTATCCGCATGACGATCTTCTCGTCCATGCCAACCACTGGGTCAGCCCCGTGGCGCTGTCGAAGCTCAAGGAGACCGGATTGGTCAGCGTCCCCGACAGCATCTACCGCGACCGCCGCGTCCGCGACCTGCTCGAAGCCGCCGGCGCGAAACTTTCGACCGACGACCTGAAGAGCGCGCTGTTCGACGATTTCCTTTCGCCCTTCTCGGTGTGCAGGCCGGCGCGGCGCAATGCTAGCGGCAATATCTCCGCGACGGTCGCCATGGTCATCATGGAGCCGGCGAAGGGCACCATGGAGGTCGCGCCGCTGCCCGCGGCCAACCGGGTCTTTACCCGCTATTCGCTGCACGAAGGCGCCGGCGCCGTCACGCTCGCCGCCGAATAATTTTTCTTCGTTCTCGGGAGGAGAAGAGACATGAAGTTCAGACATTCGATGCCGCGTGCCGTGGCAGCGCTCGTGTTTTTGATGGGGGGCGCCCATGCGGCGCTCGCCGAATCCAGCATAAAGGTACAACTCGGCAACGATATCCGCTCGACCAATCCGGGCGTCGATCGCGATGGCGACACCGACGCCGTGGTCGACCACATCGTCGAAGGGCTGGTCGCCTATGGCGAAAACGCCGCGGTCAAGCCGCTGCTCGCCGAGTCGGTTTCGCAGTCCGACGACGGGCTGACCTACACGTTCAAACTGCGCCATGGCGTCAAGTTCCACAATGGCGAGGAGATGACCAGCGCCGACGTGGTATGGAGTTGGAACCGCTACATGGATCCTGATACCGGCTGGCGCTGTCTTCCCGAATTCGACGGCCGCAAGGGCTTCAAGGTCGAGAAGGTCGATGCACCGGATGCCTATACGGTGACGTTCAAGATCAGCCAGCCGAACGCGCTGTTCCTGAACACGATCGCGCGGACGGATTGCGGCATGACGGCCGTGCTCAACAAGGCGTCCGTCAAGGCCGACGGAAGCTGGGACAAGCCGGTCGGCACCGGGCCGTTCGAGCTCGGCGAGTGGAAGCGGGGCGAATACATCCAGCTCAAGCGCTTCGCCGACTACGCCGACCGCGGCGGCGAGCGCGACGGCTACACCGGCTCCAAGAAACCGATGGTGGACGAGATCCGCTTCATGGTCATTCCCGATGCTGCGACGGCCAAGGCGGCCCTGCTGAGCGGCGACATCGACGTGGTTCCCGACGTTTCCAGTGCCGACGTGAAGGAATTCAAGGACAATCCCGCTCTCACGCTCTCGGTCTCACAGAACATGGGCCTGGTGGGCCTGCTGCTGCAGACCAAGGATCCGCTGTTCTCCAACGTGAAGATGCGCCAGGCGATGGCGGCGGCGATCGATTGCAACCAGCTCGTGGCCGCGGCCACGGAAGGGCTGGGGCAGTGCAACAATTCCATCGTTCCGGCAACGTCGCCCTATTACGGCGATGTCGAGAAGAGCGGCTGGACCTACGATCCGGCCAAGGCGCAGGCCCTGCTCAAGGAGGCGGGCTACAGCGGTCAGGAAATCGTCATGATCGCCAACAAGCACTATCCGGCGATGTACCAGGTGGCCGTCATCGCGCAGGCCATGCTGAAGGCGTCTGGCATCAATGTGCGACTCGATATCATGGACTGGGCGACGCAGCTCGATCGCTACAGCAAGGGCAACTACCAGATGATGTCCTTCTCCTACTCCGCCCGCCTCGACCCGGCGCTCGGCTATGAGTCGATCAGCGGCGACAAGGCGGAGCAGCCCCGCAAGGTATGGGACAATGCCGATGCGCGCGCCATCCTGGCAAAGGCGATGGTGACCACGGACGATGCGGAACGCCAGAAGCTGTTCGATGATCTGCACAAGCAGTTCCTGGCCGACGTGCCGATGGTGATGCTCTACAACGGCATCTCGGCCGCCGTGACATCCAAGCACGTCCAGGGCTACAAGTCCTGGCCGGGCGGGACGCCGCGCCTTTGGGGCGTCAGCATCGCGCAGTAAGGTCTCCGGGCCCGCCGCAACGGAGGACGGCATGCTTCGGTTCACATTGCTGAGGGTCGGAATGGCGCTTCCGACCCTGCTGATCGTCGCCTTTTCGGTGTTCTTCCTGATCCGGCTGATCCCGGGCGATCCGGCCTCGCTCATGCTGGGCGATCTCGCCGACGCCGCGAGCCTGGCGGATCTGAGGGCACGCCTCGGGCTCGACCAGCCATGGCCGGTTCAGTTCGCGATCTGGCTCAAGCATGCGCTGTCGGGCGACCTCGGCGTCTCGATCAGCACCCATCAGCCGGTCCTGCCGCTGGTGTGGCAGCGCTTCCTGATCAGTGCCCAGGTCGTCGTCGCCGCCGTCTTCCTCGCCAGCCTCGTGGCCGTGCCGGCCGGCATGATCGCGGCGTGGCGGCAGAACAGCGTCTTCGACGTCGGCCTAGTCGGGCTCATCACGCTGCTCCTGTCGATCCCCTCCTTCTGGCTGGGCCTGCTCTTCCTGCTCTTCTTCGGCCTGAAGCTCGGCTGGTTGCCGGTCGTCGGTTACGTCTCGATCGGGGAGGCGCCGCTGCGTGGCGTGCTCTATCTGGTCATGCCGGTGGCCACGCTGTTCCTGCATGAAATGGGGGTCGTCATGCGCATGGCGCGCGCCTCGACGCTGGAGGTTATGGGGCTGGACTACATCACTCACGCCCGCGCCAAGGGCCTGTCCGAATCGGCGGTGCTGTGGCGCCATGCCTTCAAGAATGCGTTCGGCCCGACCTGGACGGTCATCGGCCTGCTGCTCGGCAATCTCCTCGGCGGCATCGCGGTGGTCGAGACGGTGTTCACCATTCCCGGCCTCGGGCGCCTGCTGGTCGACGCGATCTTCGCCCGTGACTATCCCGTCATCCAGGGCTGCATGCTGTTCATCGCCGTCATCTATGTGGTCGTCAACCTTCTCGTCGACCTGCTCTATCCGTTCTTCGATCCCCGGGTGACGGCGCAATGAAGATGCTGAGGCTGAATGCCCTGCTGGGCGGCGTGCTGATCGGCATCCTGCTTGCCGCCGCAGTCGTCGGCGCGCTGTGGACGCCCTACGATCCGCTGGCGCTCGATTTCGTCGACCGCCTGGCGCCGCCGAGTCCCCAGCATTGGCTGGGAACCGACGAGTTCGGGCGCGACGTGCTGAGCCGGCTTCTGGTGGGAACGGCCGCGAGCGTCACGATCAGCCTGCTTGTCGTGTGTTTCGCCACGGTCGCCGGCACGATCATCGGGATTTTCTCCGGCTATGTGCGCGGCTGGCTGGACCGCATCGTCATGGCTTTCAACGACGCGCTGCTGGCCTTTCCCGGCATATTGCTGGCGCTCGGTCTGCTCGCCGTGTTGGGTGCCAACAAATACGGCATCGTGCTGGCGCTCGGGCTCGCCTACACGCCGTCGGTCACGCGCGTGGTGCGGGCTGCCGTCTTCTCGTTGCGCGAGCGCGAATTCATCGAGGCGTCCCGCGTCATGGGCAATTCGGAGGCCTACACGATGGCCCGCCACATCCTGCCGAACTGCATAGCGCCGCTCACCGTGCTTGCCAGCTCGATGTTCGGCTGGGTGCTTCTGGCGGAAAGCTCCCTGAGCTTCCTCGGACTCGGCGTGCCGCCGCCCGCGCCGACCTGGGGCAACATGCTTTCCTCAAGCCGCGAATATCTGAGCCAGGCGGTATGGCTGGGCATTTTCCCCGGCCTGTGCATCTCGCTCGCCCTGCTCGGTATCAACCTGGCAGGCGACGCGGTCCGCGACCGGCTCGACCCGCGCATGAGGGGTGCGTGATGGCGGCCCGCATGATGGCCGGACAGGCGCTGATCGAGGTGCGCGACCTTTCGCTCGAGGTGGCGCGCACCGGGATGCTTATCGTCAAGGATGCCAGCCTGTCGGTCGCCGCCGGCGAGATCGTCGCCATCGTTGGCGAATCCGGTTCGGGCAAGACGATGCTGGCGCGTTCGCTGATGCGGCTCGAACCACCGGCCATCAGGCGCGTCGCGGGCTCCGTCCGCTTCGGCGGCAAGGAAGTGACCACCATGCCGGTCGGGGAACTGCGCAAGCTGCGCGGCGCCCGCGTCGGCATGGTCTTCCAGGAGCCGATGACGTCGCTCAATCCGTCGATGAAGGTAGGGCGCCAACTCGACGAGGGGCTGGCCCTGCACACCGATCTCGACGGTGCGGCGCGTCGGGAACGGATGCTGACCATGCTGAAGCAGGTCTCGATCCCCGATCCGGAAGCAGCCCTGGACGCCTATCCGCACCAGTTCTCGGGTGGCATGCGGCAGCGCATCATGCTGGCTTCGGCGATGCTTCTGCAGCCCGACCTGCTCATCGCCGACGAGCCGACGACGGCGCTCGACGCCGTGGTGCAGCGCGACGTGCTCGACCTGATGGTGAGCCTGACCCAGGCGAACGGCTCGGCGGTGCTGATGATCAGCCATGACCTGGCGATGGTCGCCCGCTATGCCGGCCGCATCGTCGTCATGCAGAAGGGCGAGATCGTCGAAACGGGAACGGCGGAGGATATTTTCCGTCATCCCTGCCATCCCTATACGCGCAAGCTGCTGGCGGCGATGCCGCGCAGGCTGCCGCCCCGGCACCTGCCGAAGGCGGCGCAGCCGGTGGTCGCGGTCAAGGACCTTGTGTGCGACTATGGCGGCGGCTGGCTGAAGGCAGGCAGCACGAAGCGAGCGCTCCATGGAGTCAGCCTCGAAGTCGGCCCCGGCGAGGTGGTGGCGCTGGTAGGAGGCTCCGGCTCGGGCAAAACCACGCTCGGCCGCGCAATCGCCGGGCTGCTGCGTCCGACCTCGGGGGAAATTGCGTTCCGCGGCGCTCCGGTATGGGGCGGCGGGCCGGTGTCGCGCGACTACAGGCTGAACTGCCAGATGGTCTTCCAGGATCCCTATTCCTCCCTCGATCCGCGCATGACCGTCGCGCAACTCGTCGGCGAGGCGCTGCGGCACGCCACAGGCCTCGGTTCGCAGGAAAAGAAAACCCGTATCGGCGAGGTGCTCGTGGAAGTCGGTCTCGGGACCGAGTTCGCCGACCGCTATCCGCACGAGCTCTCGGGCGGGCAGCGCCAGCGCGTGGCGATCGCCCGCGCGGTCGCGCGCCGGCCGCGCTTCATCATCGCGGACGAGCCGGTCTCGGCGCTCGACGTCACCGTGCGGGCACAGATACTCGACCTGTTCGCCGACCTGCAGCAAAGGCACGGCTTCTCCTGCCTGTTCATCAGCCACGATCTTTCCGTGGTCGAGCAGGTAGCCGACCGTGTCGTCGTTCTCCAGCACGGGCGTATCGTCGAGCAGGGCACGCGCGACGCCATCTTCGATGCCCCGCAGCACGCCTATACGCGCCGGCTGCTCTCTGCCATTCCGCTGCTCGAAGAGACCGGAGATGGCGGCGTGCGCCTGAAATGGCGCTTCGACGTGCCTGAAAAGGAAAAAGAGACAGCGTGACACTGCCCACTCCGCTGGTCGAGATTTCGGGAGAGCCTGGCGAGCGCGGCCTTGCCTATGGGCGCATCGCGGCAGAGCGCATTTCGCGCAGCATCGATCTCTATGGCGACGCCCTGGCGCGACGCGGCGTTCCATGGAAAGATGCGCTGGCGGCGGCAGGCGGCTTCCTTGCCGAGATCGAAGCCTGTGAACCGGCTCTGGCCGAGGAAATCCGCGCGATCGCCGAAGGCGCCTTCGTTCCGGTCGAGGGCATCGTCGTCGTCAACGCCCGTTCCGAGATCATCCACCGGCTTGGCAGGAGTTCAGCCGACCAGCCGGCGGACGGCTGCACCGGGGTCATCGTGCAACCCGAGGTGGCTGTGGGCGGCAAGCTCATCCACGCGCAAAACTGGGACTGGATGATCGCCGCGCGCGAAACGGCGATCCTGCTGAGGATCATCAGCGACGCGGACCATGAGATCCTGACTTTCGTGGAAGCGGGCGGGCTCGCCCGCTGCGGCCTGAACTCGGCCGGCATCGCCCTGACCGGCAATTCCCTCAGGAGTGATCGTCCCCTGCCGGCAGCCGGCCTGCCGATTTCGCTGATCCGCCGAAAGATCCTCGCCGCGCGAAACTTTTCCGAGGCACTCGGCGCCGTCTATCGCAGCCCGCGGGGCTGTGCCAACAACATGATGATTTCGCAGGCAAGCGGCGAGGCGATCGATCTGGAGACGACGCCGGACGAAGTCTTCTGGGTGGAGCCGCAAGATGGCATCCTGGTTCATGCTAACCATTTCCTCAGCCCTGCGGCGCGGGCCAAGCTGCGGGATGCCGGGCTGGTCCAGGGGCCGGATTCGCTCAGCCGGCAGATCAGGATGGAGCGGCTGCTGCGCCGTGCTCCCAAGCCCGGCGTCGAGACCGTCTTCGCGGCGCTTGGGGATCGCTGGGGTGCGCCGGACGGAATCCTGACGCTCGACCAGACGGATGAAAACGGCATCCGCATCGGGACCGTGGCGAGCATCGTGATGGTACCGGAGACGGGCGACCTTTATTACAATGCGGCACCGCAGGAGAGTGCCGTCTTTCATCGCGCCAGGTTGAATCGCAATAGCGGCGACGAAGCCTCCCGATAGTTTTACCGACACGCACGGCAACCGGCGACGAGATGGACCTCCAGGGCACGATCTATAGCCAGCCCGCGACGGTGGTGATGCAGAACCGCGCCGTTCGTCCGGGCGGGACCATCGCTGCCTAAGGCTCTCTATGTTTTCGACGTCAGTACCGGCGCGCGGCTGGACCGGCAACGCCCCTGAGGCGGGCGTGCAGGTCGCCGGCGAGAGAGCGGCGGCCGTTGACGAGGTTGGCGAGGCGTTGAGCGCGTCGCGCTGCCATGGGACGTTCAGCTTTAGGAAGCAGGCGCGTCGCCTTGTTCCCCTCTTGCACGGTATCGGTTGCCCCATGCCTGGGTCAGACGGTCGGCAAGGATGGCGAGGAAGGCGATGGACAGTCCTGCGATCAACCCCATGCCGGCGTCGGCCTTGCCGAGCGCAACATAGACCTGCTGGCCAAGGTCGCGCGTTCCCACCAGCGCGGCGATTGCAAGCATGGAGAGGGCGGCCATGATCGTCTGGTTGATGCCGAGCAACACAACCGGCAGGGCCAGCGGCAATCTTGCCTGGAACAGTGCCTGGGTTGGAGTAGCTCCCATTTGCTCGACCGCCTCCAGCACGTCGGTGCGCACATGCCTCAGGCCATGCTCGACGTAACGGATCGGCGGCACGACGGCGTAAAGCATGATGGCGATCAGCGCAGTGAATTCGCCGACCTTGAAGAACATCAGCGCCGGGATCAGGAAAACGAATTGCGGCATGGTCTGCAAGGCATCGCATATCGGTTTCAAAACGGCCGAGGCGCGCTGGCTGTTTGCCGCCCACACGCCGAGTGAGCCGCCGATGACGAGACAGAGAAGAACAGCCAGAACGCACAGATAGAGCGACTGCACCAGCGCCGACCAGAGTCCGGCAAGCAGGATGAGAAGGAAGCCGCCGGCGGCAAACAGCGCGAGACGCAATCCCGATACCAGCAGGGCGAGGTAGAAGACGCTCAGCAGCAGCACCGGCCAGGGAAAGCCAAGAAAGCCGGTGTAGAGCAGCAGGCCGGCAAAGAGTAGAGCTATCGCGTGGCACCAGCCGAAACGCAGGGCGACGAGTAGCGATCCAGCTACGAAAAAAGCCGCGTAGAGCGTCACCAGCGCAGGTGAGAGCGTGAAACCCCACACGATTGGCGTGGCGGCGCCGGCGACGCCAATGCGCAACGGCAGAAGCAGGCCGTAGAGAACGCCGTTGCGGATGCCGTCGAACAGCCAGCCATGTTCGCGTACAAGGCCGAGCAGCCACTGGTTGGCTACGCCGGCCTGCCCATGCAGGCCCGCCCCCGGAAGCAGCGCGCCTTCGGGCAAGGCGAGCCGCAACGCAAAGGCAAACAGCACTGCCGCAATGAGCACTGCTGCCAGCCGGCGGCCCGACAACCGTGTAGTGACGTCGCCGGTACCCTTGGCGAAGCCCAGCGTGGTCCGATCGATAAGGATGGCGAGCAGCGCGATGACGAGGCCGGACAGGATGCTCTGGCCGAACTCCGCCTTGCGCATCGACGACAGGACTTCCCAGCCGATGTCCTCGAAGCCGCCGATGATCGCCGCCACGATGACCATGGACAGGGCCGCCATGGTGGTCTGGTTGAACCCGACCAGTATCTGCGGCATCGCCGATGGAATTTCGACATGCCAGAAAAGCTGGCGCCGCGTGCAGCCGCTCATCAGCCCGGCCTCGCGAACCGCTTCCGGCACGCGCTCCAGGCCAAGCATGGTGTTCCGCACCATTGGCGGTGTCGCATAGACCGCGCTGGCGATCAGCCCGACGACGGGTCCGAAGCCGAAGAGAAGCAGCAGCGGGATAAGATACGCGAAGGCGGGCACCGTCTGCATCAGATCCAGCATGGCGAGCAGAGCGGCCTTCGCCCTCGGGTAGCGGAAGCCAAGGACGCCCAGCGCAAAGCCGGAAACGGCCGAGATCGGAACGGCCAGGACCACCAGCGAGAGCGTGTTCATGCTTTGCGGCCAGTAGCCGGCCAGGAGCATGTAACCGAGAGCGATGATGCTGAATGCGGCCAGCCTGGTGCCGCCTGCCTTGAAGGTCAGGGCGGCAGTGGCCAGCATGACGGCGGGCCAGGGCAGCCACGCCAACCCCTCACGCACCGCGCGCATCGGCCAGTCGAGCATTGCCGAAACGGAACGGAAGGTCGGCTGCAGGAGCGGAACGAGGGTATCGCTCACCGCATTCACGGCCGCAGCCAGCGGCAAGGTCCAGTCTTTCGGGAATGCCGCTATCCAGGGAGTGCGGGTCTTCAAAGCCAGGCAGATCAAGCCGAGCAAGAGGATACCGCACCAGACAAGCAGCGCCGGATCGGTGCGTCTTCTGCCGCCGGCGACGGCGGGCCGAACCTCACCCTTTGAGGTCATGAGCGGCTATGGCGGGCGCTGTCGCGCTCGATTGCGGCAAGCACGTCCCTGGCCCACACCACCGAAGGCGGATGCGAAGCGTCGCCTTCGAGCGGAAAGACCGTCTCGCCGGCCGCCAGACGCGGCACCAATTCCTTGAGGGCGGTGTCCCTAGATACGGTTTGGCCCTGAGGCATGGCTTCTGTGCTGATGGTGGCGAGGTCGCCGGCCCGGATGACGCTGAGCAGGGGCGTGTCGTCGGTAAACTGCGCCACATAGTCGTCGGCGGGATTGAGCACGATGTCGGCCGGGCGGCCGATCTGCACGATCCTGCCAGCCCGCATGACCGCCAGCCGGTCGGCGAGCCGGAACGCCTCGGCGATGTCATGGGTGATGAAGACAATGGTCTTCTTCAACATTTTCTGCAGGCGCAGGAACTCGTCCTGCATCTGCCGGCGGATCAGCGGATCTAGAGCGGAGAACGGTTCGTCCAGGAACCACAGTTCCGGCCCGACCGCCAGCGATCGCGCGATGCCGACGCGCTGCTGCTGGCCGCCGGAAAGCTGGTGCGGATAGGAAGTCTCGCGGCCTTCAAGTCCGACGAGGGCAATCATCTCGCGCGCACGCTCTTCCCGTTCCTCGACGGGCCTGCCCTGGATCTTCAGCGGAAAGGCGACGTTGCCCAACACGTCGAGATGGGGCAGCAGACCGAAATTCTGGAATACCATGCCCATGGCATGGCGGCGCAGTTCGATCAGTTCCTTGCCTCCGACTTGAAGCAAGTCGCGGCCGTCGAGCAGGACCTGCCCGGCACTGGGCTCGACAAGTCTCGACAGGCAGCGCACCAGTGTCGACTTGCCGGACCCCGAAAGTCCCATGATGACGAATATCTCGCCGGCGGCTACGTCGAAGCTGGCATCGACCACGGCCGGCAGATGCGCTTCCGCGCGCAGTCGCTCGGCGAGCGCGTCAGGATCAATCACATAGCCGCGCGAATCGAAATAATATCCAGGCCGCCGGCCAAATACCTTCCACAAATTGCGGCAGGAGAGTTTGGCCGGGGCCTTGCTGGTCATGACGATCGCCTATCCGTTCGCCGCATCGATCCAGGGTTTCCATACGGCTTCGTTCTTATCGACCCAGTCCTTGACGACCGCATCGAGGTCCTGCCCCTTCTTGTCGATGGCCAGCATCATCTTCTGCTGGTCTTCGGCGGTGACCTTGAGTTCTTTCAGAAAGGCGTAGGCAGCGGGCCATTTCTGGCCGAAGCCGGACCATACGATCTTGTCGACATCCGGCGGGCGGATGCAATGCTCGTTGGTTTCTTCCTTGCAGGGCGGCATCTTGACCCAGCCGACATCGTTCTCGGCCAGCGCGTAATGCGGTCCCCAGAACATCATGAGGAGCGGGGTCTTGGCTGCCTCGGCTGATTCCAGTTCCGCTACCAGCGCACCCTCCGAACCGGAGGGGACGGCGGTATAGGGCAGGTTGTTGTCGGCGATGATGGTCGCGGCGCGCGAGCCCCAGTCCGCCGGATAGTCGAGGAAACGGCCGTTGGGCAGGGTTTCGGGGGTCGCCAGCGCCTGCACGCATTCCGGTTTCTCCAGCGCCGTCCAGTCCGGCAGGCCGGGGCAGAGTTCTTCCATGAATTTCGGGTAGATCCAGCCTTCCCTGGTCTCGAGCCCGAGCGAGCCGATGTCCTCTATTTTCTTTTCGGCGAGCACCTTCGGAAAAATGTCGCCGACATTGTTCAGCCAGATCTCCACCGAGGCGGAGAGCGTACCGTCGGCCAATCCCGAAAACTGCGGGAAGTTACCGGCCGTGACGTATTCCACCTTGTAGCCGAGCTTCTCCAGCAGTTGCCCGGCGACATGCGTGGAGATGTGCGCGCCTGTCCATTCCAGCATGGCAAGCTTGATCGGCTCGTCCTTGGCGCCGAGGTCGGCGGCACCGGCTGGCGCTGCCGCGAGAATGAGGGCCAGTCCCATACCGGCACCTCGAAGCATGGTCGATTTCAACATGACACTTCCCCTTTTCCTTAGGCTCATTTTCGTTGGCCCATTTCGGGCAGCATTTCTGCCCTTGCCGGCCTCCTCCCGTGAAGGCCGAATGCATGTGTGAGAGCGCGCTACCAGAGCGCTCCACCGGTGATCTGAATGTTCTCCATCGTAATGCCCTTGGCGAGGTCCGAGCACAGGAAGACGGCGAGCGCGGCGATCTCCTCAGGCTGCATCATGCGGCCCTGCGGATTGGCCTTGCGGAATTCGTCCATGAGGTCCTCGGCGCTGCGGCCTTTGCCCTCGCGCTCGACCACCTGCTGAACGTTGCGGCGCATCAGCTCCGTCTCCACCCAGGTCGGGCTGATCATCACGCAGGTGACGCCGTGCGGCGCGCCC
Organism: uncultured Mesorhizobium sp.; assembly: GCA_964490065.1. GTDB lineage: Bacteria > Pseudomonadota > Alphaproteobacteria > Rhizobiales > Rhizobiaceae > Mesorhizobium. The sequence goes on from CAZBBT010000004.1 coordinate 28,585, forward strand.
TCCAGCGCGACGCAGCGGGTGAGGCCCAGCAGCCCCGCCTTGGAGGCGCAATAGGCGGGATTGTCCTTCCAGCCGACGCGCGCAGCGGTCGAGCCGATGTTGACGATGCGGCCCCATTTGCGCGCGATCATGCCGGGCAGCACAGCGCGAGTAGCGCGGAAGGCACCGGTCAGATTGGTATCGACGATCTTGTCCCACAGCGCGTCGGAATGGCCGACGACCGGCTGTTCGGCCGTCGTGCCGGCGGCGTTGACGAGAATGTCGGCCGGGCCGAGGGCGGCTTCGGCATCGGCGAAGAACCGGTTTGTCAGGTCGCTGTCACGCACGTCCAGATGCGCGGCATGAATTTTCGTGCCGTGGGCGACCAAAGCGGTGCGCACACGCTCGATTTCTTCCGCGCCGGGATAGTAGGCAGCATCGTTGGACACTGCATTCGGCGGCGCGACATAGGAGCCGACCGCGACATTGGCGCCCGCCTTGGCCAAGGCGGTGGCGATGGCGAAGCCCATGCCGGAAAACCCGCCGGTGACAATCGCGCTGCGGCCGGAGAGGTCGGTCATGAATATGCCTCGTCAAACAGCAAGATAGCCTCCATCCACCACCATCTCGGCGCCAGTGACGAATTTGGATTCGTCCGAGGCGAGGTAGAGCACCATGTAGGCGATGTCGTTCGGCTCGCCGAGGAAGCCGATCGGATGGCGCGACAGCGCCTTGGCTCGCTCCTCCTCCAGCCGGCCGAGGTCGCGCAGATAGTTCTCGGTCTGCGGCGTCCAGATGTAGCCGGGGTGGATGGAATTGCAGCGGATGCCGTATTTCTGCTCCGCGCAATGCACGGCCACCGCCTTGGTCAGCGTGCGCACGCCGCCTTTGGAGGCGCAGTAGGCGGCGAGATCGGCCTCGCCGATGATGCCGTCGATGGACGACAGGTTGACGATCGAGCCGCCGCCCGCCTTCTTCATCAGCCCGATGCCGGCCTGACAGCCGAGGAACACCCCGTCGAGATTGACCGCCATGGTGCGCCGCCATTCTTCCAGCGTGGTGTCTTCGACATTCTTCGCAATGGCGATACCGGCATTGTTGACCAGCACGTCGAGCCGGCCGAACTTTTTCTCCACCACCGCCATGACCGCCGGCCAGTCGTCCGGGTTGGAGACGTCATGGCGCAGGGGCAATGTTTCGCTGCCGGCCTGCGCAATCGCCTCGGCCGTCTGACCAGCCAGTTTTTCGTCGATGTCGGTGACGACAAGCCTGGCGCCCTCTCTCGCCAGAAGCAGCGACGTCGCCCGCCCGAGACCCAGACCTGCCCCGGTGACGAGCGCAACCTTGCCTTGAACGCGAGCCATTTGCGGCGTCAGCCTCCTTTGGTTTCGGGCTCCAGCGGTTGCCCGAGCCAGTCGCGATAGAAACCCTCGAGGTCCGGCTCGAAGTCGTGCACGATCGGATAGCCGGGCGCAGCGGCTTCGACGTCGTGCAGCGTGCCGCAGTCGGGGCAGATGAATTCGCGGATTTCCATCCATTCCGGATCGGGGAGATCGCTGTTCGGGTAGATCTCGCGCAGCGCCTCCTCGCTGTCGCGCACGATGATTGAGGCGGCGAGCTTCCAGTTCTTGCGGTAGTCGCCGAAGGAGTGGCCGCATTCGCATTTCGTCACCCGGCCCTCGGCGCTCTCGCAGATGAACAGATGGTCGGAAACCGGCAGCAGGATTTTGTCCCGCCAGCCGACGCGATCCTGCAGCACGGCGACATATTTGAAGAAGCGGTCGTCGTCCTTGTAGGCGCTCATGATGCGCCGCGTCTGCGGCCAGGGCAGGGTGCCGGCGACGAGATCGGCGATGACTTCCTTGCTGTAGCTGCTCATTGTCTCACTCCACGCCGAAGGCTGCCTTGCCGTCCACGCCCCAGAAATCGGAAAAATCCTTGGTGAAGCGCGGCGAGAGCCTGATCGCGCTGGCGTACATTTTCTTCACCTCGGGCGCGAAAGCGGCCGCCTTGACCCGCTCGCGTTGCGTGGCGATCCATTCGGACACCGGCTTCGCCCGTGCAAGACGGGCGGCCCGCATGTCGGCTCGATGCCGCTTCGTCGCCTCCAGGTTGGCAACCGGAAAGCCATCCTCGTCTTCATCGAGGACGATGCCGAACACCGAAAGCGCCGCTTCCCTGGTCAAGAACCCGTTCTCGACGTCCCAGGCGGTTTTGACCGGATCGCGCTCCAGCACATCGCCATAGCCTCCTCCGCCATTGTAGGAATGGGTGAAGACGTCGCCGGCCCTGTGCGGCGCGGTGATATAGGGTCCCTCCGCCATCACATGCTCGCCTTCGAGCCGGATTTCCAGTTCCGAGCGGTGGGGGTTGGTGCCGGTGTGGTGCGGCAGCGGCTCGCCTCTGCCAGCCAGATCGAAGATATTCGAATCGCGTACCGCCCGGTGTTTTTGGCAGGTCGGCGCCGGATAGCCGCCGCACAGCCCGCCATTGTCGAAGACGCGGCTGGAATGCTCGGAGGTGACGAGGCGCAGGTGATCGGTCTTGCTGATGAGCCACGTCGACAGGAAGGAGCAGCCGCCGCGATACTTGCCGGCGCCGCCGGAATTGGGAACGATCGAACGGCCGATATAGAGCATCGGCATGTTCTGTTCCCAGATCTCGATGTTGCCCATGTCGGATTCGGGGTTCCAGCCGACATAGGCGGTGTCGAGTCCGTCCTTTATGGCGAGCGCGCCGGAGCCGGCGGCGGCGCATTCGAAATGCGCCATGCCGAAGGGCGTTCCGTATTGGCTCGTGCCGCCCATCTCGATCATCGGCGAATTGACCTGACCGACGAAGGCTTCCTCGACGAAGCCGCGGGCGATGAAGGATCGCGACAGCAGGCGCTGGAAGACACCGTAAGCCGGCAAAAGAAGCGCCCAGGAGGTCGCCGTCGCCACCATCTCGTTGTCGGGATTGGTCCAGGTGCCGGCGGGCAGCTTTAGTTCGGTCGCCATCCAGGCGCCGTCGTTCACCAGCCCTTCGAAATTCATGTGCTGGGTCAGCGTCACGAACATGCCGCCGTCCATGCCGGCCGGCGTGCAGTTCATCGAATGGTAGCCCCAAGGTTGCGTGCCCTCGAAGTCCATGACGATCTTGCCGTCGGTGGTGATCTCCATCTCGATCGGCATATTGTAGAGCCAGTCGGGGTCGCCCAGCGGCTGGTAGCCCGGCTTGCCGGCGGTGACGTGGCCATAGAAGGTGTGGCCGCGATAGATGCCCGGCACGGTGAGCTGGCGCGTGCGGGCAAGCTGGGCACGGCGGCCCTCCTCGATGAATTCCTTGGAAATCCGCGTCCAGGTGTCGATGCCGATCTCGTCGATCAACGCCTTGACGCTCTCGCGCATGTCGATGCAGGAGGCGACCTTGGCTTTCTCGTCCAGTACCCAGTAGATCGGCATGCGCAAGTTGCGCTCACAGCGGATGACGTAGTCGCGGCGCAGCTCGTCGTTCTCGCCGACCTTTTCCGCACAGACGAACAGGCCTTCGGTGAAGCGCTCCTGCGCCAGCGCCACGTCGCCGCCCGGCGTGATGCCGCCGGCCTCAAGTTCGTGGCAGACCGCACCGGCCCAGCCCACCAGCTTACCCGAATGGAAGATCGGTACCACATCCATCACGTCCGGCACCTGCACGGTGCCAATGAAGGCGTCGTTGTTGGCGAAGATGTCGCCGTCGCGGATGCCGGGATTCTCCTCGTAGCCTTCGCGGATCATCCACTTGATGAAGCGGCTCATGGTGTGGACATGCACCATGATGCCGTTGGAGAGCGCAATGGCGTCGCCTTCGGGCGTGTAGATCGCCACCACCATCTCGCCGACCTCGCGCACGCCTGGCGAGGCGGAGATGCGTCGCGCCATCTCGCGCGCCGACACGCAGTAGGCTCGCAGCTTGGTGTGCAGCGTCTCGAACTTCAGCGGGTCCCGGTTGCGCAGCGTAAGGTCGGTGATGCCGTCGTAGCAGCCGGTTTCTTCCATCAGCCGCTCGGACTCGAGCAGGCGTTCACGGATGCGAAGCGCGGAGGCGGGTTTGTCGAGCATGGGTCTCGCCTTCTCAAGCATGGGAGTAATGCAAAAGGGTCCACTCATCGACCCAGACGCGGTCGCCGGGATGGACGACCAGCGTCGTCGCCGGGTGCTCGATGATCGCCGGGCCGACGACCTCGTGACCGGGCTGGAGCCAGTCCATCTCGTAGAGATTGGCCTTGTGCCACTTGCCACCGATATATGCTTCGCGCACGCCTTTGTGGGCCGGCGACGGATCGGCCTTGCCGAGCGGCCGCCTGACCAGAACTGGCTTGACCTTGTCGGCGGTGGCGATCAGGCCGAGCTCGGTGATCGAGAAACCGGCCTCGCCGTAGCGCGACACGCGGTGGTTGACCTTCGCGTAGACGGATTCGAACTCGGCAATGACCTTGCGCATGTCGTCCGCCGATTTGACAGCCGACAGCGGCGCCATGACCTCGACGTCCTCGAGTTGGCCGGTGTAGCGCATCATCAGGAAGGGCGTGGTGGCGATCTTGTCGCGCGCATGGCCATCGGCCAGCATCTCGTCCACCGCAGCCTTTGTCAGGTCGTCCCACACCGCCGTGACGCGTTCGCCGAAAGCCTCCAGCCCGGCATCGTTCGCGCGCGCGCCGATGTCGATCTGCGTCGAGACGGAATGGCGGCGCATGAAGTCCGCCGTCGTGCAGCCGAACGCCGAGAAGGCTGCGGCGAACTGGAAGGTGATGATGTCCTTGAAGCCGATGCCCTTCGAACAGCCGGCCAGATGCAGCGGCCCCGAGCCGCCATAGGACAAAAGCGTGAACTCGGATGGGTGGATGCCTTGCCCTGAGATGACCCGGCGCAGCGCGTTGTTGGCGTCCGCCTCCAGCATGTCGATCATGCCTTCGGCTGCTTCCTCGACACCGACGCCGAGCACGTCGGCGCATTTGCGCTTGAAGGCCTCTCGCGCCTTCTCGACCTGCAGCTTGACCTTGCCGCCGAGGAAATAGTCCGGGTTCAGCCGCCCGAGGATGGCGTCGCAATCGGCGATGGTGGGCTCGATGCCGCCCTTGGCGAAGCAGATCGGGCCGGGATCGGAGCCGGCGCTTTCGGGTCCGAGCGATACCTTTTTCGTCAGCGGATCGACCTTCAGGATCATGCCGGCGCCGGCGCCGATCGTATCCAGATGCAGCGTCGGCACGTTGAGCTTGAAGCGATCCATCAGCGGTTCGTTCTCGATGCGCGTCTGGCCCCGCGTGATGACGCCCATGTCGAAGGAAGTGCCGCCCATGTCCGAGCAGATCAGCGAATCGTTGCCGATCAGCTTGCCGATATAGGCCGCGCCGAGGATGCCGCCGATCGGGCCGGAGATCATCGTCTCGTGCAGGCGCGGATGGTTGATCGAAGTCAGCCCGCCGAAGGAGAGCAGTGTCTGCACACCGTATTTGAAGCCGTACTTCTTAGAGACATCCTCAATGCCCTTAAGCTGTCTGCGGCCGCGCGAAGTGGCGTAGGCCTCGATCAGCACCGAGTTCAGCCGCGACTGCTCGCGGATGACGGGGCGCACCTCGTGCGAGGTGTAAACCAGGATTTCGGTGCCGGCCTTTTCGATCTCCTCGCGGCAGATTTCGGCGATGCGCTTCTCATGCGTCGGATTGACGTGCGAAAAGACGGTCATGATGCAGATGGCGTCGACACGGTCGGCAATCAGCTTCTTCGCCGCCGCGTGCGCCTCATGCTCGTAGAGCGGCAGGATGACATCGCCGAACTGGTCGATGCGCTCGGTCACACCATGGGTGCGGCGCCGCGGCACCAACGGATCGGGATGATGATGCGTCACCGCATGCAGCCGGTCGGCATAGGAGTAGTCGGCCCATGCCTGCAGGCCCCGGCCCATCAGGATCATGTCCTCCAGGCCCTTGGTAGTGATGAGGCCGAGCTTTCGTCCCGTGCGCGACAGAAGCGTGTTCAGCATGCCGGTGCCGGAATAGAGCACTACGTTCACGCCCGAGAACAGCGTTTCCAGCGAGATGCCCCAGGCATCTGCCGCGTCCTCGGCCGAGGCGAGAAAGCCTTCCGCCTCGTTCTTAGGCGTCGTCGCCGACTTGCCGATCTTGAAGTGTCCGTCCTGGTCCACGAGGATGGTGTCGGTCATGGTGCCGCCGGCATCGATGCCGATGACGATGGGCTGGGTAGTGGTGATCTGGTCCACGGTGGCGTCCCGCGCTTTGGGTCAGTGTCGGGGACAGGCTAGATTCCGAGGGCAGGATCGCGCCATATGCCGAAAGGCACAATGACGGTCAGCCATGAACCAGCAAAAAGACACCATGCGCGCGGACACGATATGGGCGGCGCTGGCGCGCGCCATCGCGGCCATCGGCACGGACGAGCATGTCGACCGCCTGATCGACCTGATCGGAGCCGACATCCACCACGACCTCGTGACGGTCACACGTTATTCGGCGACGAAGATGCCCGAGTTCGTCAAGCATCGCGGCTTCTCCGACGAGATGGTGCGCCATTATCTCGCCAGCTACTATGTCTTCGATCCATTCTATGCCGCTTGGCGGCGAGAGCGGCGGCTGGGAATCGTGCCGCTGAAGCGGCTGGCCGACGACGAGGTCAAGCGTGGCCAGTACATTGCGGGCTTCCTGGCGCAGTCGGAGATCGTGGACGAGGTCGGCATCCTGCTGGAAGACGGTGGCGACTGGTGCCTGGGCATCTTTCTCGACCGGTCAAGCAAGCCATTCAGGGACCGCGAGATCGCTCTGCTTGACGAAAGGCTGACGGTCTTTTCCGCTCTTCATGCCCTCGACATCAAGGCACGCGGACCGAACTTCCTGCGCACTCTGGCGCCGAGCGGTCCGGCCGCCTCGCCACGCATTCCGAGCATACCGGCCGGTCTGTGGCCTGAACTCAGCCAGCGGGAGCGCGACCTGGTGCAGTTGGTGCTCGCCGGCCATCCAACCGCGGCAATAGCGGAGCGGCTCGGCATCACGGTCGGTACGACGAAGAACCATCGCCGCCGCATCTACGAGAAGCTCGACATCACCACCGAGCGGGAATTGTTCCTGCAATTCTTCGAATTCATATCACGGGATTAGGGGGCGGCGACTCCGTCCCGAAACCTGCCTTTCGGCCTCGGCGGCTATTGACCCGAAGCTTCCCTGGCGATCTCGTCGAGCAGGTCATTGACCTGGTCGCGGCCGTCTCCTTTCGGCAGGCGCCGGAATCCGACCACGACGGTGCCTGGCTTGGCATCCGCTTCATAGGTGAAGACGATGTAGGGACAATAGGCGATGTTGCCGATATCCACCTCCATGACAGAGCGCGACACCACCGCCGAGCAGAACTGCATGAATTCCGCTTCCTTGTAGAGCGGCTTGGCGGCGCCCACGTCACCCGCCGTGCGCTTCAGCATCTCGCCGATGCGGCCGTGATAATCGACGACGTAGCCGCGATTGACGATGGCATCCTGAATGTCGGCGGCGACGTCAGCGAAGGGTGCGTCGGTCTCGTAGGTGGTCACGAGGTCGTCGGCGCGCGCGACGTCGATGCCGGCTGCCAGCCAAGCGGCAAGCGCGGCGGCGAAGAACTGCTTCATGGCGATACTCCTGTGACGTTCGGCGCGCCGGAGGCGGTCCGTTTGTACCTACGGCCTGACGTAGGCGTAGCCTTCGTCCTGCAACTCCATCAGGCGCACGACGCCGGAGGGGACCTCCTTGGCCTCCTCGATCAGCGGAACTTCACGGTCTTCCTTCTTGTTCAGGCCGGCATGGGTGTTGCCGCAGGCCGAGAAGGTGATTTCGGGATCCTCCATGGACATGGCCGAAATCCGCGCTTTGACCGGGCTGCGGTCGGCGACGTACATCTCCAGCCCCGGACCATAGGCGACGATCTCGATCGCCACCGATTCGCCCTTGGCCTCATAGTATTTCTTAACGTTCCTGGCGTTGTTGAGCGCGAGGTTCATGATCGCCGGATCGTTCTGGTCGACCTGGATGGCAAGGCGGTGCTGGGCTTCCTGTGCCAGGCCTGCATTCGCAACCAGCGTGGCGACGGCGGCGAGTGCTGCAACTCCCAGCTTTCTCATATGACTTCCTCCCTTCTTTCTGTTTTGCACGATTATACATAGAAAATTCTCTATGTTTAGGCATAATCATCCGATGTGTCGATCATTCCGAGCGACCGAGCGATAAGCCGGGCGGGATAGCGGGAGGAAAGCCGATGAAGACAGGACAAGCAAGCAGGATCGCCACGTTGGCGCGGCGGGACGTTCTCAGGCTGGCGGGAGCCGCTGGTGTGGTCGCGGCTTCCCAAGTGCTTGCGTGCCGTGCTTTGGCGATCGGCCGGCTGACGCTGGGCGACGCCGAGATCGTGACCGTCAATGACGGCACGCTGACCTTGCCGATGACATATTCCTACGGAGATGCGCCGAAGGCGGCGCTGGTCGAACTTCTGGCCCGGAACGGCATGGCGACCGACACCTTGACGCCCGATTGCAACGTCACGATCCTGAAGCGGGCAGGGCGCCTCGTCGTCTTCGACGCTGGCTCCGGTCCAAATTTCATGGACACCGCCGGCAAGCTCGTCGAGAACCTCGGCGATGCCGGCATCGATCCGGAAGATGTGACGGATGTCGTCTTCACCCACGCGCACCCCGATCACATCTGGGGCGTGACCGACGATTTCGACGAGCTTGTGTTTGCCAATGCCCAATATCATATCGGTCAGGAAGAATACGACTTCTGGTCGTCCCACGACGCATTGCAGGCCGTATCCGCCGACCGGCAGAATTTCGTCGTCGGAGCGCAAAGCCGCTTCGAGGCGATCCGCGACCGATTGGGTTTCCTGAAAGCGGGAGCGGAAGTGCTGCCCGGCGTCGAGGCCGTGGCCACGCCGGGCCATACGCCCGGCCATATGAGCTACATCATCCATGCCGGAGCGGACCAGCTTGTGGTGACCGGCGACGCCATTACCCAGTCGATCGTCTCCTTCGCACATCCCGAATGGCCGGCCGGCGCCGACCAGGACCAGGCGCTGGCGATCGAGACGCGCAAAACCCTGCTCGACCGGCTGGCGGGCGACCGCGCGCGAGTCGTCGGCTATCATTTCCCGCACCCGGCGGCAGGCACCGTCGAGCGCGATGGTAACGCCTACCGGTTCGTCCCGGCCTGACCCTGAAGATTCCTGATGCGCGCGCTGATGCCTGCGAACGCGGCCAGCGGCGAACCTTCCAGCAGGTAGGCGAGGCCAAGGCGGGCGCCCAGCACGATCGAGGCCATGGCGAGCGGCGCCGACACGGCGAGTACGGATACGGCGCTGACGCCCTGCCCGATGGTGCAGCCCATGGCGAACACGCCGCCCGCGCCCATCAGGAAGCCGCCGACGAGGTGGCGGCCGAGTTCGCGGGCATCGTCGCAGGCTTCCCAGCGCACGTCGTGCCGCCGCCATGCGCAAAGCGCGGCGCCGATCACCGCGCCCGCGACAAGGCCCACGCCGTAGTCGGGCAGTACCCCGGTAAAGGTGACGAGTTGAAGGATCGAATCCGCGACCGGCACCACGAAGGATGCCGATTCGATCTGCACCGGATCGAAGGAATGGCGTGTCGCCATGGTAGTGGCCAGCCAGCCGAATGCCACCACTAGGCCGATCACCGTGCCGGTGGCGATCAGGCCGGGCTTTGCGCGATATGCGCGCTCGGCGAAAACCCAGGCCAGCATCGCCACCGCGACGGTCGCGGCGACCGCGAGATGCAGGTCGGTGCCGGCGAGCGCCGAGGCGATAGAGCCGAGCGACTGGTCGCCGGCGAAGGACAGGTCCGCCGCCAGCCGGTCGACAAGCTCGACCCGGCCGTGCGCCACGAGGCCACGCTGGGCCGAAAGCGCGGAAAGGCCGAGGACCGCCAGCACGACCAGCGAACGCAGGCTTCCGCCGCCGAGCCGAACCAGCGCGCCGAAGCCGCAGGTGCCGACCAGCGCCATGCCGAAGCCGAAGGCGAGGCCGCCGATGATCGCGCCTGTCCAGGCCAGGTTCGGGGACAAATAGAAGCTTGCGTGTGTATCGGCGATACCGGCGAACTGCAGCGTCTGGGTCGTGACCAATGCCACGGCAGCGGAGAGCACCCAGGTGCGCACGCCCGAACTGTCGCCGGTGTGCCAATGCCGCTCCAGCGCACTCATGGTGCAGAAATGCTGCCAGCGCGAGACGAAGCCCATGCAGATGCCGGCCAGGAGTCCGGCGAGCGGCAGGAACCACGAAGAGGTGGCTATGGTCATGGCTTCCTCCCGCAGGACCGTGATGGCCGGCCCTCTTATCTCGTTCCGGCGCCTATCCCGGATTTCCGCGCACCGGGGCGCAGAAGAGCCTGTAAAGCGATCCGATGATCGCCGAGACTTCCTCCCCGGCAATCGAATAATAGATCACACGGCCGTCGCGCCTGGTCCTGACAAGCCCGTCGAAGCGCAGCCGCGCCAGTTGTTGCGACACCGCCGCCTGCGGCAGGCGCATGATATTTTCGAGGTCGGAAACCGATTTCTCGCCCTCGGAGAGAATGCACAGGATGAGCAACCTGCTTTCATGCGACAGAGCCTTCAGTAGATCGCTGGCCTTGCGCGCCTGCGCCAGAAGGAGGTCGAACTCTTCCTGGGACTGGTCGGGATCGAGTTTCGGCAGGTTCAGCATCGCGCGGCCACTTGTCCGAGGAGAATCCTGTCGGTCCATGACGTCACTGTCATGATCCTCATCCATTGCCTGGCGGCAGCTTGGCGAGCATGTCGTCGACAAGATACCAGAAAAACTGGTCGCCCGGATAGCCTCTGAGGCGGGCGACTTCCTTGCCCTGTTCCACCAGGATAAAGGTCGGTGTGAAGCGCTCGCCAGAGATGCCGGCGAGATCGGCAGGCCATGGTCCGGTGACGTCTACGCGTCTGAGCGGCGCGCGCTCGCCTTGCGCTGTGTTAGGCCAGGCCGGCGCTATCTCTGCGTCGAACTTCGCGCACCACGGACAGCCGGGCTGGACGAGCATGATCATCTCCGCAGCCCGGGCTAGTCCAGGCAAGGCGGAGAAAATCGTGAGCCAGAGCAAAAGTCCCGCAGCGCGCAGCATGGAGATACCCGTTTCCCGATTGCAATATATAGTCATTTCTGAATACATGATAGCCATAGCTTTTGGCGCTGGCTCGACAGGGGCAGCCAGGCATCATTTTCGAGGTCGGATATGCTCGACGTCACAATCGGCGGCGCCCTGCTGGCCGGCCTGCTCTCCTTCGTGTCGCCCTGCGTGCTTCCCATCGTGCCGCCCTATCTGGCCTGGCTGGCTGGCGTAAGCTTCGACCAGCTCAAGGACGAGCATCCGGGCGCAGCGCAGCGGTGGGCGGTGTTTTTATCCGCTCTGGCCTTCGTGCTTGGCTTTACCACTGTCTTCGTCGCGCTGGGTGCCACGGCGAGCGTCATTGGCAAGACGGTCGCGCAGTATTTCGATACGCTCTCGCTGCTGGCCGGCATCGTCATCATCGTCATGGGCCTGCATTTCCTCGGTGTCTTCCGCATCGGCCTCTTGTTTCGCGAGGCGCGGGTGCAGGTTCAGCGCAAGCCTGTCGGCCTCATTGGCGCCTATGTGATGGGCCTTGCCTTCGCTTTCGGATGGACGCCTTGCGTCGGTCCGGTCCTGGCGGCGATTCTGTTCGTGGCGGGCTCGGCCGGCACGGCAGCGAGAGGTGCCCTGCTGCTCGCCATCTATTCTTTGGGCATCGGCATACCGTTCCTGCTGGCCGCCGCCTTCGCCGGGCCCTTCCTGCGCTGGGCTTCCGGATTCCGGCGGCATATGGAGATGGTCGAGAAGGTGATGGGCGGCTTGCTGGTCGTCACCGGCATCCTGTTCGTGACCGGCAAAATGTCTGCCATATCCTATTGGCTGCTGGAGACCTTTCCCGTTTTCCAATCGATCGGATAGGATGGAGCCCATGATGACGCGCGCGATTTCCGTTCTGCTTCTCCTGTTCGTGGCGGCTCTGCCTGCCCGCGCGGAGGTGGGCGACGACGGCCTGCACAAGGAGGACTGGTTCTCCCTCACCTTTCGCGACGTCGGCGAGGACATCGCCCACGCGAAATCGCAGGGCAAGCGGCTGGCCATCTTCATCGAGCAGCGCGGCTGCATCTATTGTCGGGAGATGCACGAGAAGCTGCTGACCGACCCGGAGGTGCGCGACTATATCAAGGCCAACTATATGGTGGTCCAGTACAACATGTTCGGCGACGAGGAAGTCACCGACACGGACGGACAGACGCTCACCGAGAAGACGGCGGTGCGTAAATGGGGCTATCTGTTCACCCCGACCATCGTCTTCCTGCCGGAGGATACGCCCCAAGGAGCTTCGGTTGCGCAGTCGGCGGTGGCCGTGATGCCGGGGGCCTTCGGCAAGTGGACCTTCCTCGACATGTTCAAATGGGTGCGCGAGAAGGGCTACGAGACGGACGAGCCGTTCCAGATATATCATGCGCGCAGCATCGCCGAAGCCCGCGCCGCAGGGAAACTCGACGCGGAATAGGCGGCCCACGCCGCGTGTTAGTTTCTTCCGTCAAGGATATATGCAGAAATTCATATTTTTCGATTGACGTTTGCCGGTCCGTGTCTATCGTGCGGTTTTGGAGGGGCGGACCATACGCGGTTCCGCATAGTTTCGACATGGGAGGGACTGCCGATATGCGAGCGGGCAAGACGGTTGTCTTCGTGGCAATGATCTCGGTGCTGGCGGGCGCGGCGTGGGCGCAGGATGTGGCGCCGAAAGACGTGAAATTCACCGACAACGCCGTGTCGGAATCACTCACGGGAAAGCCCGGCGATCCGGCCGAGGGCGCCAAGGTTCTCGTCGATCGCAAGCTCGGCAACTGCCTGGCCTGTCACCAGGTGAGTGCGCTGAAGAAGGAACTCTTTCATGGCGATGTCGGTCCCTCGCTGGATGGCGCCGGCAGTCGCTGGAAGCCCGAGGAACTGCGTGCGATCGTCACCGATTCCAAGCATGTTTTCGGCCCCGATACGGTCATGCCCGGCTTCTATTCGCTCCATGTCGGCGTGAACGTGGCCAAGGACCTCGTCGGCAAGACCATCCTGAGCGCCCAGCAGGTCGAGGACGTGGTCGCCTATCTCGAGACATTGAAGGAGTAAGTGCGGTGCGGCATCGCAAGGACGGACAGATGAGATTCAGCAGGCGTGAATTGTTTGTGTTGTCGGCAGGCGCGGCGCTGGTCGGCGCGGGCGCGATGCAGGCCGTGCCGGCATATGCGGACGCTTCCGAAACCGAAAAGCGCATCGCCGACTTCGCAGGCGGAAAGGCGCCCGCGACGGGAAAGATCACCCTGACGGCGCCTGAGATCGCCGAAAACGGCAATACCGTACCGATTGAAGTCAAGGTCGACAGCGCAATGGCCGGCGACGACATGGTCGATTCGGTCATCATCCTTGCCGACGGCAATCCGAACCCGGACGTCGCGACCTTCCATTTCACGGCGATGAGCGGCGCCGCCGAGGCGACGACGCGCATGCGGTTAGCCAAGACGCAGAACGTGATCGCGCTGGCCAAGATGGCCGACGGGTCCGTCTACATGGACAAGAAGGAAGTCAAGGTCACCATCGGCGGCTGCGGCGGCTAAGTTCAGGAGCATCGAGAAATGGCAACCCCCAAACCGCGCATCAAGGTGCCGAAGTCCGCCAAGGCCGGCGAGACTATCGTCATCAAGACGCTGATCAGCCACGAGATGGAATCGGGCCAGCGCAAGGACAAGGACGGCAAGGTCATTCCGCGCGAGATCATCAACAAGTTCACCTGCGAGTTCAACGGTGCGCCGGTGTTCTCCTGTGACATGGAGCCGGCGATCTCGGCCAACCCTTATTTCGAGTTCAGGGCCAAGGTTGCCGAGAGCGGAACCTTCAAGTTCACCTGGGTGGATGACAACGGTTCGACCTACACCGACGAGCAGAAGATCGAAGTGAGCTGATAGGCGGCAGCGCCGGCCGGTTCTGCCTTGGCGGGGCAACCGTTACTTGGGAGGGAAGGCAAGTTGAAAAAGACAGTGCTGGCAATCGCGGGCGCAGCGGTAATGACGACGGGCCTTGTTGCGGTCGCCTATTCGGATCCGGTGGACGACAAGCTGGTCATCGACGGCCAGGAGATGGTCACCCGCGCGCCGGCGCCTGAGGGGCATCCCTTCGATGAAGTCCTGTCGGGCTGGCTGTTCCGGGAAGCCGAAACACGCGCGCTCGAAGCCGATTCCTTCGAGAATCCTGGTATGCTCTATGTCGAGCGCGGCGAGGAGATATGGAACACGGTGGACGGTACGATGGGCAAGTCCTGCGCGTCCTGCCACAACAGTGCCGCCGAGAGCATGAAGGGCATCGCCGCCCATTATCCGAAATGGGACGCCGACGCCAAGCGCCCGATCAACATCGAACTGCAGATCGACAAGTGCCGCACCGAGAACATGGGTGCGGAAGCCTACAAGTTCGACGCCGCCGACCAGAAGGCGCTGACGACCTACATCAAGTACCAGTCTCTGGGCGCACCGATGTCGATCGACCTCAAGCAGGGCGATATGCAGAGTTGGTGGGACAAGGGCAAGACCGAGTACTATACGCGAACCGGCCAGTTGAATCTCGCCTGCGCGTCCTGCCACGAGGCCAGCATGGGCAAGCACATCCGCGCCGACCATCTGAGCCAAGGCCAGGTCAACGGTTTCCCGACCTACCGGCTGAAGCAGGCCGACATGGTGTCGCTGCACAATCGCATGCGCGGCTGCATCCGCGACACGCGCGCCGAGATTCCGAAGGCATTCTCGGACGAATTGATGGCGTTGGAGGTCTATGTGACCTGGCGCGGCACCGGGCTGTCGATGGAGTCGCCTTCGGTGAGGCAGTAGCGAGGAGCTTTCCTCTCCCCGTTTACGGGGAGAGGATGCCGGCAGGCAGGTGAGGGACGTCGCCCGACCTGCGAATGTCAGCGCCGCTCTCATCCATCCTTCGGGGCACCTTTTCCTCGTGAACGGGGAGAAGGCGGAGCGGTGACGTCCGCGCTTTTCTTCAGATGTTGGATTTGACGAGGAAAATCCCAATGTTGTCACGCCGCGAATTCCTGATGGCCGCGACCGCGCTCTCGGCATTGACCGGTTCGGGAATGGCAGGCCACTGGTCGCGCGCGGCGGCGCGGCAGGCGCTGAGCGAGGACACGCTGCTCGATTTCCAGCCACTCGGCAACGTCACCCTCGTCCACCTAACCGACATCCATGCGCAGCTCGTGCCGATCTATTTCCGTGAGCCGTCGGTCAATCTCGGCGTCGGCCAGGTCGCCGGCGTGCCGCCGCATGTCAGCGGCGCCGATTTCCTGAAACTTTACCAGATAGAGCCCGGCACGCCCGAGGCCTATGCGCTAACATCCGAGGATTTTTCCGCGCTTGCGAAAACCTACGGCCGCATGGGAGGCCTCGACCGCATCGCGACGGTGCTGAAGCGCATCCGCGCCGAGCGGTCGGACAGGACGCTGTTTCTCGACGGCGGCGACACATGGCAGGGTAGCTACACGGCGCTGCAGACCAAAGGCCAGGACATGGTCGACGCCATGAACCTGCTAAAGCCCGACGCCATGACCGGCCACTGGGAATTCACCTATGGCACGGAGCGGGTGAAGGAGATCGTGGATGGTCTGCCGTTCCCGTTCCTGGGCGGCAACATCTTCGACGCTGAATGGGACGAGCCGGCCTTCGACGCCTACAAGATGTTCGAGAAGGGCGGCGTGAAGATCGCCGTCATCGGCCAGGCGTTCCCCTACACGCCGATCGCCAACCCGCGCTGGATGATCCCGGAATGGTCTTTCGGCGTGCGCGAGGAGGAGGTGGCCGAGAACGTCGCCGCCGCGCGTGCCGACGGCGCGCAACTGGTGGTCATGCTCTCGCATAACGGCTTCGATGTCGACCGCGCGCTCGCCGGCCGGGTCCCCGGCATCGACGTCATCCTGAGCGGCCACACCCATGACGCGTTGCCGGAAGCGGTCAAGGTCGGCAAGACGCTGCTAGTCGCTTCCGGCTCGCACGGCAAGTTCGTCAGCCGACTCGACCTCGACGTGCAGGGCGGCGAGGTGAAGGACTATCGGCACCGGCTGATCCCGATCTTCTCCGACGTGATTGCGCCGGACGAAGAGGTGGCGAAGGCGGTAGCCGCTTCCCGCGCGCCGTTCGAGGCCGAACTCAAGCGCGAACTCGTCACCACCGATACGCTGCTCTACCGCCGCGGCAACTTCAACGGCACGTTCGACGATTTGATTTGCGCCGCGTTGCTGGAGGTGCGCGAGGCCGACATCGCGCTGTCGCCCGGATTCCGCTGGGGGACGTCGGTCCTGCCGGGCGAAAGGATCACCGTCGAAGACCTACACAATGCCTGCGCGATGACCTACCCCGCCGCTTATCGGTCGACGATGACCGGCGAGACGCTGAAGACGATCATGGAAGATGTCGCCGACAATCTCTTCAACAAGGATCCCTACTACCAGCAGGGCGGCGACATGGTTCGGGTCGGCGGCATGGGCTACACGATCGATCCCAGCGCCGAGATCGGCAGCCGCATTTCCGCAATGACGCTGCTGAAATCGGGCGAACCTATCGACGCGGCGAAGGAATACACCGTCGCCGGTTGGGCTTCGGTCAACGAGAGCACCGAGGGTCCGCCGATCTGGCAGGTCGTCGAAGACTATCTGAATCGTCACCCCACGGTACATCTGGAAGAAAACCGGTCTGTGAAAGTGATCGGCTGAACGCGCCGGAGACGGTGGACAGGGTAAGTGCGCCCTGATATATAGAAAAATTCATATGTTTATATGAACCACGGGAGGAGCCGATGGACGGGTCCGGCGAACAGCCCCTCAAAGCCTCGCGCAGGCACTTTCTGCGGGCCGGCCTCGCCGGCGGAGCCGCATTGGCCGGAAGCATCGCCGCAGGCCGGGCTATAGCCGCCGACGATCCCGCGATCACCGAAATCCAGGATTGGAACCGCTATTCCGGCGACGGCGTCGATGCGCATCCCTATGGCATGCCCTCGCCTTTCGAGAAGGACGTGGTGCGCCGCAACGTGCCCTGGCTCACCGCCGATCCGATCTCCTCGGTCAATTTCACGCCGCTGCACGCGCTGGACGGCATCATCACGCCGAACGGCTTGTGCTTCGAGCGTCATCATGGCGGCGCCGCGACCGTCGATCCGGCAAAACACCGGCTGATGGTCAACGGGCTGGTCAACAAGCCGCTGGTCTTCACCATGGAGGATTTGCGACGTCTCCCGCGCCATAACAGGATCTATTTCCTCGAATGCGCGGCCAACAGCGGCATGGAATGGCGCGGCGCGCAACTCAACGGCTGCCAGTTCACGCATGGCATGGTGCATTGCGTGATGTACACCGGCGTCCTGCTCAAGGACATCTTGAACGAAGCGGGCATCAAGGGTGCGGGCAAGTGGGTGCTGGCCGAGGGTGCGGATTCGGCCGCCATGACGCGCTCCATCCCGATGGAGAAGGCACTGGACGACTGCATGGTGGCCTTTGCCATGAACGGCGAGGCGCTCAGGATCGAGCAGGGCTATCCGATCCGGCTCGTGGTCCCCGGCTTCGAAGGCAATATGTGGGTGAAGTGGCTTCGTCGGTTGGAGGTCGGCGACCAGCCTTGGGAGCAGCGCGAGGAAACCTCGAAATACACCGACCTTCTGGCCAATGGGAAGGCGCGGCACTTCACCCGGACGATGGACGTGAAGTCGGTCATCACCGATCCCAGTCCCCAGGCGCCGATCACGCACGGCAAGGGGCGGCTGGTGCTGACCGGGCTCGCCTGGTCCGGCAACGGCAGGGTCGAGCGCGTCGACGTCTCGACCGACGGCGGCCGCAACTGGAAAACGGCGCGCATCGACGGGCCGAGCCTGCCCTTCGCGCTGCACCGTTTCTACTACGAGATGGATTGGGACGGCTCGGACATGTTCCTGCAATCGCGGGCGATGGACGAGAAGGGTTTCGTCCAGCCGACCAAGCAGGCGCTGCGCGCCGTCCGCGGCAGCAATTCCATCTATCACAACAACGGCATTCAGACCTGGTACGTGAACAAGGACGGAGCGGCCGAAAATGTCGAGATTTCCTGAAAGCGCGCTGGCCGCCGCGCTGGCGGCGCTGTTTCTGGTCGGGCCGGCCCATGCCGGCGACCCGGTTGCCGGCGAGAAGGTCTTCAAGCGGTGCAAGGCCTGCCATGCCGTCGGCGAGGGTGCAAAGCACCGCGTCGGCCCCGAACTCAACGCGCTGATCGGGCGTGTCGCCGGAACGGCCGAGGGCTACCGTTATTCCTCCGCCATGGAGAAGGCCGGAGCCGGCGGGCTGGTGTGGAGCGCCGAGACGCTGGCCGCCTATCTGGCCGATCCGAAGGCAACGGTGAAGGGCACCAAAATGTCCTTCGCCGGCTTGAAGAAAAAGGCCGACATCGATGACGTGATCGCCTATCTGGAGACCTTCTCGAAGGCGGACGGCGCTGACGCCGCGCCGCGACCGGCCGGGAAGAAGACGGAATCGAAGCCGGTCCCGGAAGGGACGGGCGCGCCGCCCGAACCGGCCGAACAGACGGCGGACGCTGCGCCGCCGCAGGCGGGCGGGAAAGGTGCGGGAGAGCATTTCCATCTCGGTAGGATCGCGACCGCCGGCGAGATCGCCGCCTGGGACATAGACGTGCGCCCAGATGGTCTGGGCCTGCCCGAAGGCAGCGGCACGGTAACCCAGGGCGAGAAGATCTTCGACGAGAGTTGCGCTTCCTGCCACGGTGATTTCGGAGAAGCGGTCGGGCGCTGGCCGGTGCTTGCCGGCGGACAGGGCTCGCTGAAGGACGACCGGCCGGTCAAGTCCGTGGGGTCGTACTGGCCCTATCTCTCTACGGTCTATGACTACATCCGCCGCGCCATGCCGTTCGGTAACGCACGCTCGTTATCGGACGACGATGTCTATGCGCTGACGGCCTATGTGCTCTATCTCAACGACGTGGTCACGGACGAGAATTTCGAGCTCTCGAAATCCAATTTCAACACCATCGACCTGCCCAATCAGGAAGGTTTCATCGCCGACGACCGCGAGCAGGAGCCCGAATATGCGAACAGGGGCAACCCCTGCATGAAGGACTGCATCCCAGGCACGGCGAAGATCACGATGCACGCCGAAGTATTGGACGTCACGCCGGAGGATCAGACGGCGGACGACAAGCAGCCAAGTTCGGGGATCGAATAAAGTCCGGCGGGCGCGATTTTTGACGGGCGGCGCTATTCCGCCGGCACGGCCCCTGCGGGCGCGGCGGCGGCGCTGTTCCTCACGCGGCCGTCGACCAGCCTGTCGGCAAGGGCTGCGCCCGCCACCATGGCGGCCAGCGCCAGCAGCGAGCTGACGGCCAGAACCGAGCCGCCTGTGAAGCCGGCGCCGATGGTGCAGCCCACCGCCAATATGCCGCCGAAGCCCATCAGCACGGAACCGGTCGCATAGCGCAGGATCGAAGGCGTTCCGGGTTCCGAGAAGGTCGCGATGCGGAACTCGCCGAACAGGATCGATGCCAGGAAGGCCCCGACCAGCGTTCCGGCCAGCAGGCCCTGATCCAGTCCGATCGCCGATTCCGCGCCGGTAGCGACGTTGGCGGTCGTGGCCAGCGGCCGGATGAAGGACAGGCTTTCGGCCTGGATCGGCTCGAATACCTGGGTGGAAAGCTGGTAGGTGAAATACCATCCGCCGACGATCGTCAGCCCGACGCCGATGCCGCCCAGCACGGACCACAGGCCCGGCCGCGCCCGCAGGCTCACCGCCAGGGCGACAAGCGCCAGGACGAGCCCGATTGCCACGCCGGCGCCTTGTTGCGAGAGCCCGGCCAGCGCCAGCAGATCGTTCCCACCGACCGCAGCGGTGCTCAGGAAACCTGAAAACCAGTTGCGCAGCGGCACCAGGATGCCGTCATAGGTCGCCCACCCGACAAAACCGGTGACCAGGATGCAGAAAAGCGCGCGCAGATTCCCCGAGGCGCCAAGGACGAGTAGGCGCGAGACACAGCCGCGCGCCAGTGCCATGCCAATGCCGAACAGCAGGCCGCCGAAAACCGCACCGGACAGGCTTTGCGGCGTCCCGAAGAAGCGGGTGTCGACGACGGAGAGCGCGTCGCGGTAGAGCAGGAGCTGGACGCCGAGAACGGCGGTGGCGAAACCAGCCGACCATACGGCGAGCGCCTTCATGCCGCGGCTGCGTGTGATGTCGAGCACAGCAGAACGGGTGCAGAAGGCGCTGCGTTGGGCAAGGAAGCCGAACAGCAGGCCAAGTACCACGCCCCCGACGGCGGCTGCTCCGGTTTCACCAACGGTATCGATAAGCGGGACGAGATCCACGATACGCTCCAGACGATCAACCTCGAAAGATAGTGAGAGCCCGCTCGGCGGTGGAGGTATCGATTTCGAATTGTATGGCTCGTCTGAAAAGGAATTACTTCATGGCAGCCCGTTTGTGGAAATGTTTCTTCTTTCCGGCGGGAAATGGAATTTCCTTCCATGAAGACGCTGACCTCGGCGCTAGGCTGCCCCGTTGTATCCATCAAGCCGATATTGGTGCAGGCAGAATCCCGGGAGGCGGCGACGGACGATCCGGTCGCACGCGCGAGCGCTTGCTCGGCGCAGCCGTCACCGCCTTTCGGAAAGCCAGCCAGTACGCCACTGCCATGCAAATATTGGCGCTGCCGGCACCTTTACCAATCTCTCCGGTTGTGCGCAGGCGCTCGCGCGTACAGGGACTGCCGGGCAACATAGGCCGTCAGTAACATGGCGGCGTCGAGTTCGAGCACCTCTTCCATTGCGGAGAGGATTTGCGACGAGGTGGCCACGTCGATGACCTGCGCTAGCCCAATAAAGCCGACATGCAGGAAGAGCAGAGTGTGATTCGACGGTCGGGCCGTTGTCCGGTCGATACTTTTCCAGACCTGGATAAGCGCGAACGTTACGAGACACACCGATC
Source organism: uncultured Mesorhizobium sp. (assembly GCA_964490065.1). Lineage (GTDB taxonomy): Bacteria > Pseudomonadota > Alphaproteobacteria > Rhizobiales > Rhizobiaceae > Mesorhizobium. Next base: position 49,625 of record CAZBBT010000004.1, read on the forward strand.
CCGCGAACAGGATACCCACCCAGAGCCAGGCAAGATCGGGACTGAAATTCCGCGCCAGCCGGTAGACTAGGATGAGGAGGTCGTGAAAACCGTCCAACTGTCCTCCGCCGTAGAGCGGTGGCGGATCGAATCCGAAGATCCTCGACCCGAAGCTGGTCTCGTCCATTAGTTCAGCAAAGCCGACAAGCCCAGCCAAAACGAGCGGAATGCGCAATCCTAAGCGGGAAACCGCATATATCGATGCGGCAACGGCAAACAGAAGGATAATGGCACCGGCTGTCTCGACAATACCGTCTTCCTGCAACAGCAGCGGTCGAATGGCCGGGTCGAGTATAGCGGCAAGGGCGGCGACGGCCGTGACAATGCCAATGACGCATAATGCGAAAGTCAAAATATAGCTTGCCGGTCGGCTCTGATCAGTACCTGCATTTTCCCGGTAGCCAGTGGGAGAAATGGCCTGCGCCATGGCCCACCTCCTGTAACAATTCTGTCAAGAAATCGTCACATAGATCGCCTTCGCGGCATGGGGAGGGCGCCTCCTTTCACAAAGTCTCTCGCCGCTTTCGTCATTTGTGACGGGCATTGTCCTCGTATCGGCCACTTCTCGGCGTTGAGGAGAATGTCAACGAGAGGTCATTCAGATGAGCAACGCCAAATTCGATCGCCCGGTTTCGGTTTTCGTCGGCCTGGACTTTTCCAGAAAGGTCGAGAACGTCATCGACGCCTATGCGATGCTGGTGGAGTGGAACGGCATTCCCGACCTGGACCGCGCAGGCGCCATTGAAGTGTGCCGAAAGGCGCTGAAGGGCAAGAGGACGGGCAAGGACGCACGCGTCGCATTTCAGCAATTCGCCTTCAGCAAAGGCGTCCTCTCCGAAGACGCGCATGAGGATCAATCCGTCCTCCTGCGCGCGCACGGTCGGCCTACGCGGCACGGGTTGTCGCGTCAGGGTACCGGTGCCCGTCTTTAAGGCGGTTCGCTTTATATTGCAGATTGCCGCATATTGCAGATTGCCGCCTGAACCGGCCCGGTTATCCGGGGATTGTCGCACTGTGTCGCCGGCGGCTTTTCATGACAGCGGCAATGGGCTTCTCAAGGATCTCGTGCACAATTGCGCCGATCGCTACGCCTGAAACGATCGCCGCCATGAATGTCTGTGCGGTGGGCAGCGCCAGTTCGAGCCCCACCTTGGCCACCACCGAAATTGCCATCGTATGCCAAAGGTAGGTCGAATAAGAGCTGTCGCCCAGATAGGAGGCCAGCGGCAGGCGGGCCACTGCCGCGCGATTTTCGAATGTGAGAACACCAAGCACGAGTGCCGCGGCCAGCGGTCCGAGAATGAACGGCGTGAAGCCGATGTAAGTGGTACCGACAAAGGCGAATCCGGCAATGGCGACGGCCACCAGTGCGATCCCTGCCGCAGGTGACGGGATTGCGCCCTTCAACCACGCCTTGCCGATGGCCATGCCGATAAGGAATTCCAGCAGCAGCGGGTCGGTCCAAGTCTTGAGAACTGGCGCTTCCGGGCGCATCACAAGCCCCGCTACCGTGAGCGTCAGGAATAGAGCTGCCAGTGCTGTGAAGCGCCGTCTTTCGGGCAGGAACAGCGTCGCGGCGAAAAGCACGTAAAAGAACATTTCATAGTTCAGCGTCCAGCCCTGCACCAGAACCGGCCAGATGTCGCCGGTGCTCGGCGATCGGCTCGAAATGAAGAAGAGCGAGGAAAGCACGTACCACACGGAAAGGCGCAGGTTGGGAAACAGGCCGGTGAGCGCACCCACAACCATCACACCGGTGGCGATCCAGTAGAGTGGCGCGATGCGCTCGATACGGTCGCGCAGGAAGGCGGTGGGCGCTGGTGCCCGGTCGCTGGCGATGACCCACATGATGAAACCGCTGATGACGAAAAAGACATCGACGCCGGCCGCGCCGATGGCAAAATGTGTGCCCGTGCGTTCGGTCGCGTGGAAAATGACGACGCCCAGTGCGGCGACGGCACGCAGATACTGGATCCCGTACAGCCGCTTCATGCGGTATGGCCCGGCTGAGACGGCTTGCGCGCGATGCCCGTGGCGTGTTCATGCATGGCGTGAGGCGCCGCCAGCCGGCCGGCTGCATAAAACAGCAGGAACGAGCCGATGACATAAGGATTGATGACGTCGACCTCGACGAAGGCGCGCACCACAAGCATTGCCACAAGGCCGAACAGGACGACGGAGGCCTCGTTGCGGGCGTCGCCGATAACCCTGCGCAGATGCCCAGCGAAGGTGTGCAGCATGACCGTCGTGATGAGCGCCACGCCCACAACTCCCAGTTCCACCGCCACTTCGATGAAGGTGTTGTGAAAATGGAAGCCGCTGCGAGAGCCAATGTAGAATTCCTCCCACAGCCGCTCGGCCTCGGAAAAGCCCTGTACCCAGTAGGCCTGATACCCGACGCCGAGAATCGGCGTTTGGCTGGCTGCGGCCCAGCCTTGCGACCACAGATAGGTCCGCCCGGTCAGGGTCGAATCCTTGCCGAAAGCAGCGAGCAGGAGGTCGAGGCCACCGAGATTCAAACCCACGAACACGACGCCGATGGCAAGAACGACGCCAATGGCCATGCTCACTTTCCTCACAACAGGCGAGAACAGCAGTGCCAGCCTCAGCCAGACCTGAATGGCAAGCACCAAGGCGAGCGTGATGATCGATGTCGCCGATTGCGACTTGACCAGCAGTACAGCGGACATGCCGCCGCAGACTAGGGCCAGAAAACGCCACACGCCGCGCTCGCCAAGGACGACGAGCGCGGCGAATGCGAAATAGACGCCCAGTGAGGAAAACAGGCCGAGCTGGTTCTTGGACGGAAATGCGCCGACGAAACTGTAGCTGCCGTCGAGCGGATCGTAGTTGTATTGGCCGAAGGCCAGCGAAAAGAACAGGACGAGGAAGGTGCCGAGAAGCGCGCCGAGCGTCAGGGTCCTGACGCTGACCGTGCGCGCGGCGATTAATGCGCACACGACATGCGAGGCGAACTGCACCGCGGCGCGCGCGGTGACACTTGGTGCGGCCGACCAGAACACCGACAGGCAGGCCAGTGCAGCGAAGGGAGCGATCCAGGTAAGATCGGTCCAGTTGCCCAATGCCTTGCGATAGTCGACGAGAACCAGGGGCAGCCACAGGCCGTAATAGGCCAGGATCGATACCTTGCCGAAGCGGATGGAATAGGCGAACACGAAAATAGACAGCGAAACCGCGACGAGCCCGTACCAGAGATTATAGTCGGGGTTTACAAATCGAGCCTTGGCAATCTTCATCGGAGACATCCGGGGCAACTGCCCCGGTCCGTTCTTTCGGACGCGGTCAGTTTGAGCCGACGGCGGCCGGCTTGACCTCCACCTTGATGACATCTCCGGGCAGGACCGGCGTGCTTTCGTCGGCCGCGATCTCACTGGTCTTGCCGTCGTCCGACACGCGCACGATCGAGAAGCCGATCTCAGGCGGGTTTTGGCCGTTTGCATTGCGCGCTGCGTCGGGTGCCCGCTCCAACGCTTCCGTCATAAGGCCGGAGTACATGCCCATCTTCAGGTTCATCGCGTCGAGGTCGGCCTCTGTCTGCTGGAGGTCCCGTGCGATCTCGGTATCACGGTCGTTCTGAAGGCTGATCGCGTCCTGTGTCGCCTTGGCGATGTCCTGCTTCGCGCGCAGCACCGCCGTATCCATGTCGAGCAGCTTGCCTTCCAGTTCGGCGATCGTTTGTTCAAGAGTGAGAACGCGCTGGTTGACCACGAGGCCCTTGCCGGCGAGGTTGCCGAGACCCTTCAACTCCTCGCGTGACAATTCCACCTGCCGTGTCTGCGTGGCGATCTTCTTCTCCAGCGATTCGATCTCGCTCTGCAGCAGCCGCTTGAGGTCGTCCAGGCTGCCGAGTTGCAGGCGCAGCCGCTTCTGCCGCGCCTGCATCAGATTGGTTTCGTCGGACATCAGCTTCTTTCCGGCGGCCGACTTGGCAAGTTCCGGCGGAAAATCGATCTTCTCCTTGCCCGCGGCCTCGGCGCCCAGCCGTGCCCGCCTGGCCAGCAGGCCGTCGCGCTGTGAGGCCATCACCTCGTAGTTGCCCTGGGCCATGATGAAATCGCGGGCACCGCCCTGGCCTGTCTCCGAGCGGCGCAGCCCGCCCGCGATGCTAAGAGCCTTCAGAACGGTCAGTTGCGGATCGTAAGGATAGCGGCCTGGCGTCTGCACATCGCCGGAAACGAAGATCGGGCGGAACTCCGCCAGTTCCACCGAAGCCTCCGGGCGGTCGGGAAGACCGAGTTTCTGCTGAAGGCCGTCGCCTATCGCGATCGCGACCTCGGCGGTGGTTTTCCCAGTGACGGGCAACTCACCAACGAAGGGGATGGATATGGTGCCGGCTGGGCCTACGCTGTAGTCGCCACTCACGCCCGACCAGTCCCGGAACGCCCCCTCGGCGCTCTGCCATTCGGCAACCCGCACGCGCAGCTTGTCCATCGTGCCCAGACGATATTCCCCGGCCGTCGCAGACAAGATATGCAAGGCCACGGCCATCATCAGGACGGCGACGGCAAGCAAGGCTCGGGCGGCAAGCAGGGCCGAGATTTTCTGCGATATCCGGGTCAAATACAGGCTTCCTTTGCTGGAGCGAGCGACCATGCTCAATAACTGCCGCGCGACGAAAACACCGCTGGTACGGTCCAGATGAGAATCTTCAGGTCGAAGATGAACGACCAGTTCTCGACATAGTGCCTGTCGAAGGCAACGCGGGTCCGATAGGAGACGTCGTTGCGTCCTCTCACCTGCCAAAGGCCGGTAAGGCCGGGGCGTGATTTCAGGTAGAAGCTGGCGGCCGTGCCGTACATAACAAGTTCGTCGCTGACCACCGGTCGCGGGCCGACGAAACTCATCTCGCCGCGCAGAATGTTGACGATCTGCGGCAACTCATCGAGGCTGAGCTTGCGAAGCACCGCGCCGACCCGCGTGACGCGCGGATCGTTCTGCAGCTTGCGCGTGGTTGCCCACTCCTCGCGGTCCTGCGGGCTTCTAGCGAGATGCACTGCCAGCACCTCGTCGCCGTTCTCGACCATCGTGCGGAACTTCAGACAGCGGAAGACCTTGCCGTTCCGGCCGATTCGCCTGTGCCCGTAGAACACCTTCCCGCCGTCGGTGCACTTCACCAGAAGGACCAGCATCAGGAGGAGCGGGCTGAGGGCGATGAGACCGACAAGGGCCGCGACTATGTCGAAGAAGCGCTTGAATATGCCGCCTATTGGAGGCGGAACCTCCGTTTCAGCGCGTGATTGTGAAGAATTCTCTGCCAGTTCACCGTGTGACATCCTTGCCGCTCCGCGATGTTGATCGTCAGATGCAAATGCTGCGATTGCGAATGCTGCAATGCAGCATGCTTATTGATAGGGCGGGAGATATGACGTGTGTGCGATGAAAATAGGTCAGGCGAATCCAGCAGAGATCATATTTTGTAACATGCAGTCATAGAGGGGGATTTGGCTGGGGGTTTTTATGTTGTGCTTTGAAACAGAATTTGATAGCATAAATTAATATTTTGTATTTACTATATAGCTCTCCACTGGATTTAGACTTCTTGTACGCCATATCCCTAAACGGCGACAATTTATGCCAGTGTGAGCAGTATATAATCAACTTTAAACTTGTTCGTCGGACCCTTGGCAAAGATGTCGCCCTCATGCAACGGCGAAGGGAAAATCCAGCCGAATGTCGGTAACGCCCTATCAGGGGACTGGCTTGCATATTGCCTGCCGTCCCGGTGTTTTATATGTTTCGATATACAGAAGTGATTGAATTCGCGCCTCCGGCTCAGAAAATCACGAACGTCTAATACACCGGGCGCGCAAACAACAGCGTGTGTCCTGGCGGGAGGTCATCTTGCGCGTGAATGTTCATGGCCAGAAGTGCCATCGCGGCGTGTCCGTGTGACATGTCCTTTGCCCTGTTTCTTCGCGGCTTCATTGGCGTCCTGGTGGTGTTCGCCGTCGTCACCTATGTCGCCACGCAGTCGCTGTGGACGACGCTGATCAACACGGTCATCTGCGCGGTGATTGTCCAGGTCGGCTACTTTGTGGCGGTTCTGGCGATGATCTGGCGATCGCCCAGTCGCAGGAAGTCCACTGAGCCCGTGCGGAAGAAATCCGCACCAGTCGCGGCAAAAAAAGATCGGCAGGTCGTGCCGTAAATACGCATTGCGCGACAGCGGCTTTTCCCGGCTGTCATCAAATCGCCTTTCGCCTCTGCGACCGGTCTGCCGAGCAGATTGAGAGGTGTGAATGTCGCCAACCCCCACAGTGTGTGTCATCGTTGCGGCCAAGGATGCGGCCCAGACCATTGGACGGGCCGTGAGTTCCGCCCTGCGTGACCGGCACGTCGCGGAGGTGGTGGTGGTCGACGATGGATCGGTAGACCACCGGACGACCGAGATCGCTTTCGGCGCCGATGACGGCAGCGGCCGGTTGCTTATCCTGCGGCTCGACACCAATCGCGGTCCGTCCTTTGCCCGCAATCACGCGATTGCCCATTCGGCCGCGCCGCTCATCGCCATTCTCGATGCCGACGATTTTTTTCTCGAGGGTCGGTTCGACAGGCTTCTCGACGCGGACGACTGGGATTTCGTCGCCGATAATATCGTCTTCGTCGATGGGCGCAGCGCAATTGAGACGGAGCCTGCCGTGCCGGAGTTCGCGGCAGAGCCGCGCTTCCTCGACGTTGCCAGCTTTGTCGAAGGCAATATTTCACGGCGTGGGGCTTCACGCGGCGAGATCGGCTTCCTGAAGCCGGTGATGCGGCGTGCTTTCCTCGACACCCACGGGCTTCGTTACCACGAGGACCTGAGGCTGGGTGAGGACTATGACCTCTATGCGCGGGCGCTGCTCAAGGGCGCGCGCTACAAGGTGGTGCATGGCTGCGGCTACGGTGCGGTCGTACGCGCGGATTCGCTGAGCGGCCTGCACAGGACGGCTGATCTGAGGCGCCTGTACGAAGCCGACCGCGCCATCTTGGCGCTGCCGGAGGCAAGGGGAGAGGCCAGAGCAAGGCTGCATCGCCATGAGCGCCACATGCGCGCGCGTTACGAACTGCGCCATTTCCTCGACATCAAGGCCGAAAAGGGGTTGGTGAGGGCAGGGCTCCATGCCTTGGCTCGCCCTGCCGCGCTGCCGGCGATTGTCGGCGGAGTCGCCGCCGATAAATTTGACGCGTTCAGCGCCAGAACTGGGCGATCCGATTCGAAGCCGGCGCCGCCGCGCTACCTGCTGGCTGCCCGTGCCGTTCAGAAGTAGTCGCTACGAATACCGGCAAGCACATCGCGGAACCGATCCTTGCGCTCGGCCAGCACGGCATCGACGCTGAGTTGCGGCTCTGCCCCGCGGGCCTGGTGCAGGGCCAGCACCGAGGGTGCTGCCAGCGCATGCTTTACCGCATCGCGCAGCACCGACCAGGGCGGCTCGACGCGCGCTATGACCGGTGTCTCACCAAACTCCCCTCTATCGGGCCGTTCGTGGTCGGCGGCCTTTCGCTCGAAATCAACGCCCCAGAAGCGAGCCCCCTTGGTGATCGCCTCGGCCCGCGAGGAGATCGGCACGCGGCGCGGCCGATAGGCCAGTCCGAGCGATGCCGCCCAGTCTTGCCATTTGAAGCTGTTGACGTTGCGCGAGGTGGTGACTGCAACCCAAGGCACGCGCAGTGCGTCGGCAAGGATGGCGGCGTGCATGGATTCGGCGACCACCAGCCTCGCGCCGGCGATTGCCGCGATCACCGATTTTGCCTCGCCGCATGGATCGACATAGGTAAGGCCGGCAGCCTGGCAGACGGTCGGCCAGATACCGCCCACGGTCGATTCCCAATGCGGTACGAAGATCGCATCGTGCACCTTCGGCAACGCTCGAAATTCGGGCATGTCGGCCACCATCACTGCGGGGTCGACAATGCCGAGCGCTTCGTCCAGCCCGAGCTTCACCGCCGTGAGGGGGCCGCGCACGCAACGCACGTCCCATTCATCGACATCGGAAAGGTCAGGCACGGCGCCATAACCGAAACCGCTGCCGACCACGAGTTTATTGCGTCCCTGCGGCAGAAGCACCCGGTTAAGCACCGTGCCCACGCCGACCAGCAGCACGTCCGCATGGACCTCGCGGAAACCCGGCAGCAGGAAATCCCACAGCCAGAGATTCAGGTCATCGCCGAAATTGCCGCGTTCCGCTTCCCAATGGAAAGGCTGCATGGTCCGGTCCTATTTGGCTATCTTGGCGGCGGCGAGTTCGACGGCGCTGCGCAGTATCCGCGGATCGCGCCAGGCCCATTGCGCCAGAAGGCCGAATTGCGGCGCCTTGCGGCCGCGCACCAGCCTTGCCTGGCCCCACAGCGCCTGTTGCCGCGCCATCTGCTTGTAGGCGCGAATCGATGCGCGATCCTCGGGCCGGTGGACGGATCGACTTTCCAACCGATCGAGCGCAACCCAGGTGTTGAACTGCTGCTGCAGGAATTGCGGCGAATCGCTGGCGACGCCGTGGAAGATATTGAGGCCTTCGCCGCGCATCGCACCGATAGTCTCACCGAGGACCGCCCGGCGCGCGCCGCGGATGCAATCATAGAAGAACAGCACGTCCTCGGCCGCCAGCTTGAGCGCCGCCTCGAAGCGGGTGGTGCGAAACAGGCTTTCGCCGATGACCATGCAGGACAGATGCAGGAAGCTCCAGTCCCTGAGCATGGCGCCGGCGAGGTCGGGGATTTCGACGAGCGGTGGGTTCTCGCAAAGCCGATTGACGGTTGTGCTCTCAGCGAGATCCGCCACGCCGAAATGATAATAGAATTCCTCGCCGCCCTGGATGGAGGCGAAGTAGCAGTCGGCATCGAAGCGGGTCAGAGCCTCCGTCGCGGTCTTCAGATGATCGGGTACCCATTCGTCGTCCGAATCCAGGAAGGCGACACAGGCACTGTCGGCGGGAACATGGTCGAGACCGGTGTTGCGCGCGCCGCCCGGGCCTGCATTGGTCTGCTTGATGACGGTGATGCGCGCCCGCTCATCGAGTGGCAGCGTCCCGACCTCGGCCTCGATCGGCAGCGGTGACGAATCATCGACGACGATGACGTCGAAATCCGCATGCGACTGGGCGAACACGGATTTCAGCGCACGCCGCAGCACGCCGGGTTCGCGCTGATAGTAGGGGATGATCACGCTGCACTTCATCGTCATCCTTTCACGGCCTTAGCGTTCAGCCTTGCGGTTCCAGTGACCGGCTTGCTCGAAGACCGTAGATGTCATCCGTGACATGGCGATTGCGCCCGACTGGTTTGGGTATCGACCGGGACGCGCTGTTCAAGACCAGCACTTTCGGGCTGAAATTTGTCCCTCGTCTCGTGCGCATTCTTTCGCCGCAGCAGTCCGCTTCGTTAAGGGGGCTGTCGGCAGGCTGGTCTTTTTGCCATATGTGCCACATATGGAATGCAAGACCGGCTCCACCAGGGCCTACCGGCGCCGCTCACCGAATGTGGCGGAGCGCTCGGTTTGCAAGCCAACCAAAGGAGACTGTCGGACATGGCCCTTTTTGGCGCGCGATCAGGAAAGCCCTTCCGAACCAGGAATCCGCAGCGCGATCGCGAGACGGATGCAGCGCGCGCCGCGCGCCTCAACGCTTTCCTGGACGATCTGTGCACCGAGATTGTGCGCGAGCGCGATGGACTGCGCGGCCGTTACGACAGCGTGACGGCGCGCGCGGCCTTTTCGCAGCAGGCGCTGGAACACGATGAGGCGGGTCCCGAAATGTCGTCGTCGGTCGATCGACTCACACAGACCATGATCGACTATACGAGGCGGCTCGATGCGCTGGAGGAACAGACTGCTTTCGTGAACGCGTTGCGCGAGCGCGCCGGGCTGTTCCCCCAGCAAAAGGAGGACGTCGCGAATTTTGCCGGCGCTTCCGCCCGGCGGCCTGCTTAACGGCGATCATAAAAAGTTACCGGCCGGCGCCCGTGAAGGGAGCCGCGCGTCACATTCTGATCCCGCGACTGCCTTATGTGCAGCGCAACATTAGCCTGAGACCAAGCGCCAAGGAGGACGGCGCCGCAACGAAAGGCGATAGGATGAATGGACGCTTGAGACTTCTATCTTTGGGCCTCGCGAGATTGATGGCGGGGCTCGCGGTGGCGGCGATTGCCGGCCCGGTCGCAGGCCACGCGCAATCCGCGACCGGCAAATCCTTCGTCGAGAATTTCGACGAGCTCGACGCAAAACGCTGGTACGTCTCCGACGGTTGGTCGAACGGAGATCATCAGAACTGCACATGGTCGAAGAAGCAGGTCAGCGTCGAGGACGGCAGGCTGAAGCTTGGTTTTCTCAAGGAGAAGACCAAGGACCGTGACTATGCCTGCGGCGAGGTGCAGACCTTCAAGCGCTTCAGCTACGGCACCTTCGAGGTGCGCATGAAAGCAGCCGCTGGCTCCGGCCTCAACACCGGTTTCTTCAGCTATATCGGCCCGGCACACAAACAGCCGCATGACGAGATCGATTTCGAAGTGCTCGGCAAGGACCCGTCGAAAGTCCAGATCAACCGCTATGTCGACGGCAAGAGCGCCGGCCCTGCGGATCTGGTGGAAGTGGCGGGCGGCGCCGACAAGGATTTCCATGACTACGCCTTCGTCTGGCAGAAGGATCGCATCGCCTGGTATGTCGACGGCCAACTCGTTGGCGAGGTCGCCGATCCCGCCAAGCTGCCCAGCCATCCTTCCAAGATCTATCTGAGCATCTGGGGTAGCGACACGCTGACATCGTGGATGGGCGCGTTCGCCGATCCCGGCCAGCCGGTTACCGCCGAGGTAGAGCGTGTTGCCTTCACCGCCGAAGGCGACAAGTGCCAGTTTCCCGAATCCGTCGTCTGCAAGCTGAAATAGAAGGCGACCGATGCTGCGCGTACTTTATCTGGTCCACAATCTGGCCGACCCGGCCGTGCGTCGCCGCGTGACGATGCTGGAAGCGGGCGGCGCTGCGGTGACGCTGGCCGGCTTTCGCCGTGGTGCTGCACCGCTGGAGTCCGGCTCGTCGGCTCCGATCGAACTGGGCCACACAGAGGACGGCCGATTCATCCAGCGGCTGGCCTCGGTGGCGGCGGCCGCGCTGTCGCTGGCGGGCAAGCTCAAGAGCGTGCCGCGACCCGACATCATCATCGGGCGCAATCTGGAGATGCTGGCGCTAGCAAACCGGGCGCGGGCGATCTTTGGAGCCGACATTCCGCTTGTCTATGAATGCCTGGACATTCACAGACTGCTGCTTGATCCCGGCCCGATGGGCAAGGCGATGCGCGGCGCCGAGCGACGGTTCGGGTGTGACGCGGCGCTGCTGATCACCAGTTCTCCGGCCTTCACGCGCGAATACTTTGCCCGTTTCGGGCAGTCCGAAGCACCGGTCATGCTGCTGCCGAACAAGGTGCTGGAACTGGGTGCGCCGCAGGCTTCCAGCCCGCAAGCCGCGCCGCCGAATGCCGGTGAACCGTGGCGGATCGGCTGGTTCGGGGCGCTCCGCTGTGCCAAATCGCTGGAATTGCTGGCGGCTTTCACGCGGCGCGCGGGCGGCCGCTTCGAGGTCCTGTTGCGCGGTCGTCCCGCCTATCGCGAGTTCGCCGATTTCGACGGCTTCGTGTCGGCGGAGCCGCATATCCGCTTCGCCGGCCCCTATCGCAATCCGGAAGATCTCGCCGCCATATACGGCGAAGTGCATTTCTGCTGGGCGATCGACTTCTTCGAGGAAGGGCTGAATTCTACCTGGCTGCTGCCGAACCGCCTCTATGAAGGCTGCCGCTACGGTGCCGTTCCGGTTGCGATGAAAGGTACGGAAACGGCGCGCTTTCTTGGCGAACGGCAACTCGGCCTGTTGCTCGACGATGATTCCGCGGACGGGCTGGAAGCCACATTTTCCAGCGTCGATCGGCAGGTCTACGAGACTCTTCGCGAGCGTGTCGCCGCGCATGACAGCGCTGACTGGGTTGCCGGCGTGGATGATTGCCGGGCATTGGTCGCGCGCTTGCGCAGAGTGGCCGGATCGAGAGCGGGCGGCGATGTCCTGGTGGAGGCCGCGGCATGATCCAGCACGCATCAACCGGCGTCAAACCCTCGCACGCCGAAACCTTCCAGGCAGAGTCGGCCGGACGCTGCATGGTGGTGATCCCATGCCTGAACGAGGCTGCTCATATCGGCAACCTTATCGCGCAATTGATCGGCCCTGCGGATCGGCTGGACATGCTGATCGTGGTCACCGACGGCGGCAGCACGGATGGTACCGTGCGTATCGTGAAGGAAATCGCGGCAATCGAGCCGCGGGTCGTCCTGCTCGACAATCCCCGGAAGTTGCAGGCCGCCGCCGTCAATCTTGCCGTCGTCAAATATGGCGGTGCGTTTACGCGGCTCATCCGCATCGATGCCCATGGCGGCTATCCGGACGACTATTGCGACCGACTGATTGACGAAGCCAACGCGACCGGTGCCGATTCGGTTGTTGTCTCCATGGTTACGAAAGGATTCAGCGCCTTCCAGCAGGCAACGGCTGCGGCGCAGAACTCGAAGCTCGGCAATGGCGGCTCGCCGCATCGCGAGGGCGCCGAGGGCCATTGGACCGATCACGGCCATCACGCGCTGATGAGCGTGGCCGCGTTCCGGGCGGTCGGCGGTTACGACGAAAGCTTCAGCCACAACGAGGACGCCGAACTCGACTTTCGGCTGCGGGTAGGAGGCTATCGCATCTGGATGACCGATAAGACCTTCATGACCTATTATCCGCGTGCCTCGGTCGGAAGCCTTTTCAGGCAATATCTCGGCTATGGCCGCGGGCGCGCCAGGAACATCCTCAAGCACCGCGCCATGCCGAAGATCAGGCAGATGGTGCCGCTGATGGTGCTCCCGGTGGTGGCTGGCGCGCTGCTTGCATTCGTAAGCCTTTCGGCCCTGATCCCCGTCGGTTTGTGGGTTGCCGTTTGCATAGGCTACGGTGTCTGGTTGGCGCTGGCCGAGCGCAATCCCTACGGCCCGCTGGCCGGCTTCTCGGCAATGGTCATGCACTTGGCATGGTCGGCCGGCTTCTGGTTGCAGCTTGCTTTGTCCTGGAAACGAAGGGTAGCGGCGCCATGAACAGTTCCGTGCGCATCGACATCGGCATCTGCACATATCGCCGCACGGAGCTCGAACAGACCTTGCGTTCGCTCGCCGGCCTGCAGGTGCCGCCTGGAGTGACAGTGCGCATCGTCGTCGCTGACAATGATTCCGCGCCAAGCGCGCGCACGCTGGTCTACGGCATGGCCGGCGGCCTGCCTTTCGAGATCCGTTACATTCATTGCCCGGCGTCCAATATTTCGCTGGCGCGCAACGCCTGCCTGGAAGCCGCCAATGGCGATTTTCTGATCTTCATGGATGACGATCAACAGGTGGTGTCCGGCGACTGGCTGACCGAGCTTCTGTCGGTGGCCAACGCCTCGGGCGCCGACGCGGTGCTTGGCCCGGTGCTTGCCGTCTACGACGAGGAAGCGCCTCGCTGGATGCGCAATGGCGATTTCCATTCGACTCGTCCCGTCCAGGTGAAGGGCGAGATCCACACCGGCTATTCCGGGAACGCTCTATTGCGTCTCGCTTCTCCCGTGGTCGCGGGCCGGCGCTTCAGCCTGCCGCTTGGCCGCAGCGGCGGCGAAGATACCGATTACTTCACCCGGCTTTATCGAGCAGGCGGGCGCATCGCCTATTCGCCCGGTGCTGCAGCACGCGAGCCGGTGCCGACTTCCCGCGCCAGCTTTGCATGGCTGGCGAAGCGCCGCTTCCGCAGCGGCCAGACGCACGGACGCCTGACCGGCGAGGGGCTGTCGCGCATGTCCGCCGCGCATCAGATACTGCTCGCCGTGGCCAAGGCCGGCTACTGTTTCGGTGCCGCGGCTTGCGCAGTGTTTTCCACTGTGCGTCGCAACCATTACGTCCTGCGCGGCGTTCTGCATGCCGGTGCGGTCGTCGGCCTACTGGGCGTTCGCGAGATTCGGCAGTATGGCGACACCGCCCCGTTGGAAAGTCCGCTGGAAGATCCGATTGAAGGCTCAATGGAAGCGAAGCGCCATGCAGCCTGATGTCAGCTTCCTCATTGCCGCCTTCAACGTCGAAGGCTCTATTCGTGGCGCTATCGAAAGCGCGCTGGCGCAGCGCGGCATTTCGGTGGAGGTCGTCGTCGTCGACGATTGCTCAACTGACCGTACGGTGGAAGTCGCCCGCCGGTATCCACAAGACCATGTGTGCGTGGTAGAACTGGACAGGAACAGCGGACCGGGCGGCGCACGCAATGCCGGGCTGGACTTTGCAACCGGCCGCTGGGTGGCAGTGCTCGATTCCGACGACACGGTCCATCCCGATAGGCTGGCGCGGATGATCCGCCGCGCCGAGACGGCAGGCGCCGAGGTCGCCGTCGACAATCTCGAAATCGTGCGCGACGGTGTCGATATCGGCGAGACAATGTTCGCGCTCGAGCACCTTCAGGGACTTTCACATATTTCGCTGGCGAACCTGATCGGGACCAGCCTTCTGTTCGAAAGCACCTTCTCCTACGGCTATATGAAGCCGGTGTTCGATCGGCGTTTCCTCAGCGATGCCGGCCTGCGCTATGACGAGACGCTGCGCATCGGCGAGGACTACATCTTCCTCGCCTCGGCACTGGCGCGCGGCGGGCGCTGTGTGGTCGAGCCGTGCGCCGGCTATCGCTACCATGTCCGCGCCGGCTCGATCTCGCGGGTGCTCGAACTCTCCCATGTCGAAGCGATGCTGCGCGCCGACGAGGCGTTCCTGCATCAGCACGATCTCGATGCGCCCGCGCTGGCGGCGCAGGCGTGCCGTACCCGCAGTCTGCGCCAGGGTGCGGCCTTCCTTTCGCTGGTCCGCCACCTCAAGCAGCGCGCTCCGCTGAAGGCGGCAGGCGTCGCGCTTCGCGATCCGGCGGCGCTGCGCCATCTCAGGATGCCGATCGCGGCGAGGTTGCGGCGGCTCACGGCCTCGCCATCACGCGAAGCGGCAGAGGCCGGCTAAGAAATTTCGAGTTTGGCGGGGTGCCAACCGAAACAGGGATGTGATGAAAAAAGTCAGAAAAGCAGTGATACCTGTCGCCGGTCTCGGAACGCGTTTCCTGCCCGCCACAAAGGCGATGCCCAAGGAAATGCTGACCATCGTCGACCGCCCCGTCGTGCAGTACGCCGTCGACGAGGTGCAGGAGGCGGGCATCGAGCACATCGTCTTCGTCACTGGCCGCAACAAGCACATCATCGAGGACTATTTCGACATCCAGCCCGAACTGCTCGACACGCTCACCCGCTCGGGCAAGGTGGATCAGCTTTCGACCCTCAACCGCATGCAGCCGCAGCCGGGCGCTATCTCGTTCACCCGCCAGCAGGCGCCGCACGGCCTCGGCCATGCCGTCTGGTGCGCCCGCGACGTCATCGGCGACGAACCCTTCGCTCTGTTGCTGCCCGATATGGTGTCCTTCGGTGAGCGCGGCTGTCTGTCCGGCGTCATGGATCTCTATGAATGCACCGGCGGCAACGTCGTGGCGGTCGAACAGTGCGATCCCCTCGCTACCGGCAGTTACGGCATCGTCGGCAAGGGCCCGGCTGTTGGTAAGGGCTTTGCCATCACTAGCATGGTCGAGAAGCCGGAGCCGTCGGCAGCACCGTCCAATTTCTACATCAACGGCCGTTATGTACTGCAGCCAGAGATATTCGGGCTGCTCGACAACCAGGAGCGCGGCGCCGGCGGCGAAATCCAGTTGACGGACGCGATGTTGCGCCTCTCCAGCACGCAGGACTTCTTCGCCAATCCCTTTGAGGGCCGTATGTTCGATTGCGGTTCGAAGGACGGGTTCATCCAGGCCAATGTCGCCTTCGCGCTGGCACGTGCCGACATCCGGGACCTGGTGCTGGAACCGATCGAAACGATCATCGCCCAGCAGGCGCGCCGCAGCGAAGCGGCCTGATTGATCCTAAACGTCATCACAGCCACGGCCATGCGGCCGTGGCTGTCATTTTCGACAGACGAGCATCGGCAAAGTCATGAACCATGGACGTTTTTCCTTGAGCAAGCCAGTTCCCATTCCTTCGGACGGCGCGGACGGTTTCATCGATCTCGATCGTCTCCTGGCTGCGGCCCGGCGGCAGATGCGGGTCGCGGCGCTGTTTGCCGTCTTAGGTCTGGTGCTGGGGGTCGTCTATCTGTTGTTCACGCCACCGGTCTACACGGCCTGGACGAACATTCTGCTCGATGACAGTCTGACGAAATTCGCCGAGGACAAGCCGACACCGCAACCGGCATCGCAGGCGGAATCGATGGTGCTGAGTGAAGTCGAGATCCTGAAATCCGCACGGCTGGCGCGTACCGTGGTCGAGGCGCAGGATCTCCAGGACAACGAAGCCTTCCTCAATCCGCCGGTTTCTCCGCTTGCCTGGGCAAAATCGACGATCAAGAGCGTGCTCAGCGTCTTCTCCAACCGGCCTACCTCCACCGGTTCGGTTGACGATGCCAAGATCGGCAGGGCGATGGCGCTGTTGCAGCAGAACCTCGATGCCGAACGGGTGGGGCGCAGCTACGTCATCTCGGTATCCTACTCCGCCAACGATCCGAAGCTGGCGGGCGCAATTACGCGCGCCTACGCCGAAGCCTATCTTTCCGATCATCTCGACGCCAATTTCGACGCCACCCAGCGGGCAACCGTCTGGCTGCAGGGCCGGTTGGACGATCTACGCCAGCGTTCGCAGGACGCCGCGCTGGAGGTTGAGAAATACCGCGCGGAGCACGGACTTACAGCGGCCGCAGGCGAACTTGTGTCGGACCAGCAGCTTTCCGATCTCAACAAGCAACTGATCCTGGCGCAGGCCGATACGGCGAATGCGCTGGCGCGCTACAACCAGTTCAAGTCGATCGTCGACAGCGGACCTGAAAACGCTGTCAGGAACGCCACCGTGCCGATCGAAAAGGGCAGCAGTGGCATCAATACGTCGGTGCTGACGGACCTGCGGACCCGCTACCTCAACATGACCAAGCGCGAGCAGGACATTTCCGCACGCTTCGGGGAAGACCATCCCCAGGCGGTGGCCTTGCGTCGCGAGGAAGCCGACGTTACCCGCCAGATCTTCGGTGAACTGAAGCGGCTCACCGAGAGCTACCGCAACGAATACGAAGTGGCGAAGTCACGCGAGGCGTCATTGCGCGCCAATGTCGGCGAACTGTCCGACCAGAGCTCCAAATCGGGCCAGTCGGGCGTCGAACTGCGCGCTCTCGAGCAGAAGGCTCAGGCGCTCGCCACACTCTACCAGTCCTTCCTTGGACGCTACGCCGAGGCTTCACAGCAGCGCTCGTTCCCGATCGCCGAGGCGCGCGTGATCTCGCCGGCCGGCGATCCGGTTTCGGCATCCAGCC
The DNA here is from genome assembly GCA_964490065.1 of uncultured Mesorhizobium sp. Taxonomy (GTDB): domain Bacteria; phylum Pseudomonadota; class Alphaproteobacteria; order Rhizobiales; family Rhizobiaceae; genus Mesorhizobium. Next base: position 67,067 of record CAZBBT010000004.1, read on the forward strand.
CACGCAAGTCGATGGTGCTTGGCCTGTCCCTGGTGCTCGGCCTCTTCGCCGGAGCAGGCGTTGGCGCCTTGCGGGAGTTCCGCGAGCGCTTCTTCCGCACGGCGGAGGACGTCCAGAACGCGCTCGACGTCAAGTTTCTCGGCTATCTGCCGATCGTCGGCGCTGGCTTCTCGATGGCAAGGGCGAAGCCCGGTGACGCAGACGCCGGGGCGCAGCCGCAGCGACCAGCCCGGGAGACGACGATCCCGCGCATCCTGCGCGTCGCCATCAATGCGCCGTCATCGTCCTTCGCAGAGACGCTGCGCAACGTGAAGCTCGCCAGCGACGTCGTTCTGCAGCGTAATCCGTGCAAGGTCATCGGCTTCGTCTCGGTATTGCCGCATGAAGGCAAGACTACCGTGGCCGCAAACTTCGCCGGTCTGCTAGCGGCTAACGGATCGAGGACCCTCCTGATTGACGGCGATCTGAGGAACCCCGGCCTGACTCGAGGCCTGCCGCTGGTTCCGGAACGAGGTCTTGTCGAGGCCGTCGTCGGGGGCGACCAGCGCTGGCAGAACACGCTTCTGATCGATAGGAAGACCAAGCTCGCCATTCTTCCCGCCGTGGTCCGCGGTCAGCTTTCGCATACCAGCGAACTGATTTCGGGGCCCGGCATGCGTGATCTCGTCGAGGCGGCGCGGCAATCCTTCGACTACATCGTCGTCGACCTGCCGCCGTTCGGCCCGGTTGTCGATGCAAAGGCGTTTGCGCCGCTGGCCGACGGGTTCGTGTTGGTAGTGGAGTGGGGAGAGACGCCGCGCGCGCTGGTGCGGTCGGCGCTGCAGGCCGAACCACTGATTGCCGCCAAGACACTGGGCCTTGTCCTCAACAAGACCGATGTCAAGAAACTGCCGCGCTACGGACTGTTCGGCGGCGCCGAACAGTATTTCGAGCGATATGCCTCCTACTACGTCGAGGAGCCCACCCTGACCGGCAAGGCCGCCAATCGGATGGAGCCGGCATGATGCCGCGATCAGTTCGTCAGGTAGCGCCCCTTGTTCTGCCACAGGCGCAGCGCCGTCAGCCGACCGCTGAAAAAGGCTCCGGTGTCGATATCGACGCGCATGCCTTCGCGCCTGGCCTCGTCGACCGGCGTGTGGCCATGGACGACATAGCGCGTCAGCAGGTGCGCGGCCCTGTAGAAATCCTCGCGGATGAAGACCAGGTCCCGATCCGATTGCCGCTCAAGCGGCAGTTCAGGGCGGATGCCCGCATGGACGAAGACGAAGCTGGGCGTTTCGATCATGATCGGCAGGGAGCGCAGGAAGGCGGCGTGTGCGGCGGGAATCGCCGCCCGGATGACATCGTCCATCCGGCGGTCGTCGCGGTAGATTTCGCGCAGGTGCGCGTGGTCGATGCCGTAGGACAGCAGCGTCGGTTCCGCTCCCATGGCGAGCCAGCCCGCGAGGCCGATCCGCTCTTCGAGGTAGTCGAGCATGACCATCTCGTGGTTGCCGGTGAGGCAGATGCGCTCGAAGCCAAGCGGGGGCGCCGCCACCAGATGATCGAGCACCTGGGCCGACGCCGAGCCGCGGTCGACATAGTCGCCCAGCATGACGATGAGCTTGTGGCCGGGCAGTTCCTCGGCGTCGCGCGCAATGACATGCTCGAGCGCGAGCAGTTCGTCGAGGCAGCCATGTACGTCGCCGATCGCGTAGACGGCGGTGTCCTGCATATCGAGCCGCAGCCGGGGCCGTTTTCCGCCGCCGGCATTTCTGTCGATTCTCAGAAGATTGGTCAGAGTCTTCAACGGAACGGCCTTTTCTTGATCGCCTTCACCGGGGTCGAGCCGAACACCGCTCGTGGCGACCGGGGATGACGGCCAAGCCGATCGAGGAGACGATCGTGTCCATCCGCAGCTTCTTCGAAGTCCCTGCCCACTCGCTGGATCCCGTCCGCAAGGCGATGTCGGATCGTATAAAGATCGCGCGCGGCCTTTGCATCTTCTTCATGACCTTCGTTCATGTCCCGCCCGGCCTCGAAGAGAACGTCGGCCGCGACATCGGGATTTTCGATCTTGTCTATTTCGCTCTCTCGGGCATGGCGGGGCTGAGTTCGGTTTCCCTGCTCAGCGTCGTTTCCGGTTATTTCATCGTCTCAAGCCTTGCCAAGGCCGGAACGCAGCGCCTGTTCGTCTCCAAGCTAAAGACGCTGGTGGTGCCGCTGGTAGCCTGGAACCTCCTGACGCTGGTCCTGCTTGTGCTCTATGGCCTGCTGCGCGGCAAGTGGCAGGGCATGCCGGATTTCACCGCGCTCGGCATCGCCAATGCGCTGTTCGCGCTTACCGAATGGCCGCTTGACGTGCCTTTGTGGTTTCTTCGCGACCTCTTCGTCTGCTGCCTTTTTTCACCGCTCCTCTACCTAGCGTTGAAGCGCCTTCCCATTACGACTATCGCGCTTCTCGTCGTCTATGCGCTGTTCGGCGAAGACCTCTATTTGCTGCAACGGCCGCAACTCATGCTGTTCTTCGTGCTGGGCATGTGGCTGCGCATCTCCAAGACGGCGGAGTCCACCATCGATCGCACGGGGCGCTGGCTCATCCCCGGCCTGATTATCATGGTGGTCGTCTATCTGACGCTCAAGGTGGAGGACGTGTCTTTCGCAGAAATGGACGACCGGCTGCGGCTGACACTAGACACGTTGCTGCGCATCACCATGGCGGGAGGATTCTGGGTGCTGACCGACCTTATCCGCCGCTCGCGCTTCGCCGGAGGTTTCCTCTGGTTCGAACCGTACGCCTTCTTCCTGTTCTGCAGCCACGCGGTCCTGTTCCATTTCGCAGCCATCCCGTTCCGCCGCTTGTTCGGCAACTACGGCAGCGACCTGTTTGCGATCACCTTTTTCGTGTTGCCCTGCCTCGCCCTTGTGGCCGCCGTGATCGGCTTGCAGATTATCAACAGGTCGCGGCCGTTGCTTTTCCTGTTCAACGCCGGCCACGGCGTCGAGCCGTTGCGCAAGGCCGCCATGCGCGACACGCGGCCTGCGCGGTCTCGAGCGGGCTGAGGGGGAGGTCGATGGCCAATATCACTGCGCGGCTGATCAAGGGAAGCCTGTGGCTCAGCCTTGCGCGCGCCATTGTCAACGGGCTGGCGGCGCTCAGCACGTTCGTGCTGGCGTGGAATCTCGCACCGTCCGATTTCGGTGTCGTGGCGCTCGGCACGACCATCCTCGTGATCGTCTCGACCGTCACGGAGCTTTCCCTTGCCGAGGCGCTCATTCGACACGAGGCGCCATCGGAATCTCATTTCAACGCGGCTTGGACGCTCAATGCCTCGCGCGGCCTGGTGCTCGCCCTGTTTTTCGCCGCCTTCGCCAAGCCGGCGGCGCTTTTGTTCGACGAACCACGGCTGACCGGCGTCATGCTGGCGCTGGGTCTCAGCGTATTCATGAGCGGCCTGACCAATCCGCGCCGTATCATGTTCCAGCGCGACCTGATCTTCTGGCAGGAATTCGTGCTCGCCGTTTCGCAGAAGCTTACCGGCTTCATCGTGGCGGTCGCAATCGCCATCATCTACCACAGCTATTGGGCATTGGTGATCGGCACGCTGGTAACACAGGCCACCAACGTCATAGTTTCCTACCTTGTCCTACCTTTCCGGCCGAGGATCACCTTCCGCCACATACGGGAGTTTTTCTCCTTCTCCGCCTGGCTGACCGCCGGACAGATCGTCAACACGCTGAACTGGCGCTTCGACTATCTGCTGGTCGGCAAGATACTCGGCAACACGGCGCTGGGCTTTTATTCGGTCGGTTCCAATCTCGCGATGATGCCGACGCGCGAGACGACGATGCCGCTCACGCAGACGATCTACCCCGGTTTCGCGAGCATCCAGAACGACCCGGCGCGGTTGGCCGCCGCCTACCAGCGGGCGCAGGCGCTGCTGACGGCGATAGCGCTTCCGGCCGGTATCGGCGTGGCCGTCATTGCCGATCCGCTGGTGCGGCTGGCGCTCGGCGAAAAATGGGTGCCGGTCACCTTCATCATCCAGGCACTGGCCTCGGTGTTCGCGTTGCAGACGCTGGGCTCCCTCGTGCAACCGCTCGGCATGGCCAGAGGCGAGACACGGCTCCTGTTCATGCGCGACACGCAGATGCTGCTGGTCAGGGTGCCGATCATGATCGTCGGCCTGGTATTGGCCGGCCTGCCGGGCGTTATCATCGGCCGGGTGTTTACCGGGCTAACCAGCGCCCTGGTCAACATGGTGCTGGTGCGGCGCCTCATCGGCGTTGCGGTGGCCAGGCAATTGCATGCGAACCTGCGTGCGCTGGCGAGCGTGGCAGTGATGGCGGCGGGCGTCGTCTTCGCCGCAAGCCAACTCGCCCCCACGGTCGAGGGGCCGATGCTGGCGCTGCAACTGGCGACGCTCATTGCGCTCGGCGGCTTTCTTTACTGCGCCTCCACCTTCATGCTGTGGGAGTTGATGGGTCGTCCTGAGGGACCGGAGACGGAAGTGCAAACTATCCTCGGCAAATTGCTGGCGAAACTTCGCCCCGCTTGAAGGTCACCTGCTTATGGAGAGAAAAATGGCATCGGAATCCCGTCTGGCGCTGATCGCGAGGCTTGAAGCTGCAATCCACGATTGCCTGAAGGCGCACATCCCGACCGACGAACCTGTGGCCATCCTCGACTTTCCCGACATCCGCAATTGCGGCGATTCCGCCATCTGGCTGGGCGAGATGGCTTATCTCGCGGGCCGCCACGGCAAACGGCCTGCCTATGTCTCGCGCATCGACGATTTCTCGGCAGACCAGCTTCGGCGCACGATGCCGACAGGGCCGATCTTCATCCATGGTGGCGGTAATTTCGGCGATATATGGGGCGCGCATCAGGATTTTCGCGAGCGCGTGCTGGAGCTTTTTCCGGGTCGCCCGATCGTCCAGTTTCCGCAATCGATCCACTATCAATCGGCCGAACGCATTGAACAGAGCGCGCGGGCGATCGGAAGGCACAGGAACTTCACGCTTCTGGTCCGCGACGAGGAATCGAAAGCCTTCGTGGAGAAGCACTTCGATTGCGCCGTCGCGCTCTGCCCCGACATGGCCTTCGCGATCGGGCCGGTGGCGCCAGCGCCCGCGTTATTCCCTGTGCTGGCCATGTTGCGGGCCGACCGGGAGAAGGCGGGCGATACCGATCTCTCGGCCTGGTCCGGCCTGCCGGTGGAAGACTGGATCTCGGAATCGCCCCACAGCGTGCGCGCCTCCAAGGCATTTGGGGCAGCGTCGGCACTGCTGTCGCTGAAGCCGGCGGAACTCAGGCTCGCCAAGCTGGACGCAGCCGCGCAGAACCGTTTCCGGCGCGGCATCCGCCAGATTTCGCGCGGGCGCGCCATCGTCACCGACCGGCTGCACGTCCACATCTGTTCGCTGCTGATCGGCCGGCCGCACGCCGTGCTCGATAACAGCTACGGCAAGGTGCGTCGCTTCATGGCAGCATTCTCGGGCGGCAGCGACCTGTCCTATCGGGCGGAATCGCTGAATGACGGTATTGCCTGGGCCCACCAGGTGGCCGAGGAAACCGCTGGAAAGGCTGCGGCCTGACGACGAGGACGAACCGATGCTGACCTTCATCGTCCCGGTCCGCCATCAGGACAATGCACGCGACTGGGGCTTGCTCAAGGCGAACCTCGCGCAGACGGCCGCATCCATCGCCAGCCAGGCGCACCCCGGCTGGCGTGCGCTAGTCGTCGCCAATGAGGGCGCGGACCTGCCGAACCTGCCTGCCGGATTCGACGTCGTGCGCGTCACCTTTCCGCCCAACAACCTGCATGAGATGGGTGAAGCCGATCTGGAGGCGGTGTACGAGGCCTTCCGTGCCGACAAGGGCCGCCGCGTGCTGGCGGGCATGCTTGCCGCGCGCGACAGCCGCTTCTTCATGATCGTCGACGATGACGATTTCGTCAGCGCCCGCATCGCCGGCCATGCGGCCGAGAACCCGGACGCCAATGGCTGGACCATTGAGCGCGGCTATATCTGGGACGACGGCGGCAGGCTGCTGCTCGGCTATGACGAATTCAATCACCTGTGCGGCACCTCGCTGATCGTACGTTCCGATCTCTACGGCCTGCCGGAGCGCTTCGAGGACGCCTCGCTGGACTGGATCAAGACGATGCTCGGCAGTCATGTGCGCATCGCCGATATTTTGGCCGAGCGTGGTACGCCGCTTGTCTCGCTGCCGTTCCGCGGCGCGATTTACCGCGTGGCGCACAGCGGCTCCCACAGCAAGGCACCCAGTCTTGTCCGAAAGTATTTTTTCAGCCGCGAGGCGCTGGCGCGCCCCAGACGCCTGCTGCGCCATCTGGCCAGGCTGCGGCTGGTCGGCGACGACGCCCGGCGCGAGTTCTTCGGCGCGGCGGCAGGAAGACGAGGATAGCACAGCGCACATCTTGAATGGCGCTGCAGTGTTCCGCAGGATGGGGATCACCTGGAACGGATGCGCGGCCGCAATCGTCGCCCGCGATAGGACTACCCGGCCGAACGGCGTGGCCGCCTCACAGGAGCGAAAGGTTCAGTCGTCTCAAGATCGGAACGAGCTGGTCGCGTGCCCGGCGCCGGTGCGCCCTTGCTGCCTGGCCGGCGGCCAGTGCGTCGCCAGCCTGCATCGCGGCGACGATCTCGCGATGCTCCACGGCAGACTGGGCCGGCGCCGGCCGAAGGTTGAGCGTCAGGCGGCGCGCACGGTGCGATTGCCCGACGATGGTCGCGGCCATTCGCTTGATGCGGCCGTTTCCGCAGCGCGCGACCAGCGTGTCGTGAAAGCCCTCATCGGCATCGGCCCAGGCATAGAGATCGCCGGACGATAACGTGCGGTCCATCCTGTCGGTGAAGCCGTTCAATTCCTTGACGATCTTGGCGATGTCTTCCCTACTTTCGCCGGCTATGCGCTCGGCGGCCGCACCTTCGAGCCCGATCAGGATGTCGTAGATTTCGAGCAGGTCTGCCGGCGACAGACCTTTGACGAGAATTCCCCTTCGCGGCAGGATTTGCACGAAGCCTTCCTCCTGCAGCCGTGCCATGGCCTCATGGACCGGCGTCCGGCTCATACCGAGCCGCGCGGCGATCTCCACTTCGGTGGCCTGAAACCCTGCCGGCAGGTCATTGTTGAGGATGGCCGCTCGCAGAAAGCGGTAGGCAGTGTCGGCCCGCCCTTCCTCCTGGGTTGGGGTGGGCACGAGCCGACGGCGCCGTTCGTCCGCCAGCGAATCCGCCAAGTCGTTGCGGTTTCGAACGGGCGTCTTTCCACCGGAACCGGATTTCATCGGATCGAATCTCCCTGAAATCGCATCATTGACAAAAGAAAGGGGTTGCGTCTAGATGCATGCTATCTTGCATGCAAGATAGAGTGCATCAAGATCGACTTGAGAAGGCAGGCCGCTTCGGCCGCCGAAGGGAGGAAGACATGAACAAGATCCTTGCGGCCGCGCTGGCGACCGCTGTCGCTGCAATCGCATCGCCGACAGGCGCCGCGGACGATTACCCCAGCAAGCCGATCACCATGCTCGTTCCGGCGGCCGCGGGTGGACCCAGCGATACGGTGGCGCGGCTGGTGGCTGACGCCATGACCGCGGATCTCGGGCAGCAGGTTCTGGTTGAGAATGTGGGCGGCGCAGGTGGCTCGCTGGGCACCGGCCGCGTGGCTGCCGCCGCGCCCGACGGTTATACGCTGCTTCTCTACCACATCGGCGTTTCGACTTTTGCCGCGCTTTATCCCGATCTGGCCTACAAGCCGGCGGAACTCGAATCGGTCGGGCTGGTGACCGAGGTTCCTATGACGATCGTAGGCCGCAAGGACCTGCCCCCGAAGAATATCGGCGGCCTCATGGAATACCTGAAAGGCGAGGGGGCGGGCGCGACCTTCGGCACCGCAGGGGTCGGAGCGGTGTCCGACCTGTGCGGCCGCCTGCTGGTCGAGCAGACGGGCATGAAGCTGACGGTGGTACCCTACAAGGGCACCGGCCCGGCCATGACAGATCTCGTCGGCGGCCATATCGATATGATGTGCGATCAGACCACCAACACGGTCAACCAGATCAAGGGCGGCGAGATCAAGCCTTATGCGGTCACGACCCGGGCTCGGATCGACGTCTTGCCGGACGCTCCCACGCTCGATGAGAGCGGCGTGAAGGATTTCGATATCTCCGCTTGGCACGCCATCTGGGCGCCCAAGGGAACGCCTGAGCCGATAAGGCAGAAGCTTTCGGCGTCGCTGCAGAAGGCGCTTGCCGATCCCAAGGTCATCGAGCGTTTCGCAGCGCTTGGTACGGTTCCGGTTTCCGCCGACATGGCGACGCCGGCTGCCCTCGAAAAGCGCTTCCATTTCGGGATCGATCGCTGGGCGAAGCTCCTGGCATCCAAGTAGTTCGTTCCAACATGGCCGGCGCCGGTTCGACCGGGCGTCGGCCGCCAAGGATTGTCTCCATGCGGCACCACAGGATCGCGGCCATCCCGGCGGACGGTATCGGCCCCGAAGTCATCGATGCGGGGCTTCAGGCCCTCGAAACGCTTGAGAAGCGGGAAGGCACGTTCAAGCTGGATGTGACGGGCTTTGACTGGGGCTCGGACTACTACAGGCGGCACGGCGCGATGATGCCGGCCGACGGCATCGAGACGCTGAAAGGTTTCGACGCGATCTTTTTCGGGGCGGTCGGTGCGCCGGACGTTCCCGACCATATCACTCTGTGGGGACTTCGCCTGCCGATCTGCCAGGGCTTCGATCAATACGCCAATGTCCGCCCCACCAAGGTTCTTCCGGGTATTGCTTCACCGCTCGCCGGCGTCGGACCCGGTGATCTCGATTGGGTGATCGTGCGTGAGAATTCGGAGGGCGAATATTCGGGGATAGGCGGAAGGGCGCATCGCGGCCTTCCCGAAGAGGTCGGCACCGAAGTTTCGATCTTCACGCGCACGGGCGTTACGCGGATCATGCGCTATGCCTTCCGGTTGGCGCAATCGCGCCCGCGCAAGTTGCTGACCGTGGTGACGAAGTCCAACGCGCAGCGTCACGGCATGGTCATGTGGGACGAGATCGCCGCCGAAGTCGCCAAGGAATTTCCTGACGTCACCTGGGACAAGATGCTGGTTGACGCCATGACGGCACGCATGACGCTGAAGCCGCGCAGCCTCGATACGATCGTGGCAACCAACCTTCATGCCGACATCCTGTCGGATCTGGCCGGCGCGCTGGCCGGCAGCCTTGGCGTCGCGCCGACTGCCAATATCGATCCGGAACGCCGTTTTCCCTCGATGTTCGAGCCGATCCACGGTTCGGCCTTCGACATCACCGGCAGGGGCATCGCCAATCCGGTCGCAACCTTCTGGACGGCTGCCCAGATGCTCGAACATCTCGGAGAAAACACCGCAGCAACGCGACTGATGCGCGCGATCGAGAAGGTGACCGGCGAAGGCGTGCTCACGCCCGATGTCGGCGGCAAGGCGACGACGAAAGAGGTGACCGACGCCGTCTGCGAGGCGATACGCAAATCCAATATCTGAAAGCGACGAGCGCTCGGCTCCGGGCAACAGGCTCTCGCGCCCGACCCGCGTTCGCCGCCGTTTTCCCGGGAGGAGAAAATGGCCGATACCGATACTCCGCAATCCACTCCGAAGTCGCGAAGCGACATTGCCGCGGGACTGGTTTTCATCGCCATCGCGGCGCTCTTCGGCTGGCGCTCGACGAGCTACGAAATGGGCGGCTCCTCGCGATGGGGCCCGGTTTCGCGCCCTTGACGCTGTCCATCCTGCTCGGTGTCCTGGGCGTGGGCATCGCGCTGTTCGGGCGCGGTAGCGGTGCGGAAGAGGCCGGCGCGATACCATGGCGCGGGATCGTGCTGGTGTGCGCCGCGCTCGTGCTGTTCGGAACTTATTGCTGCGATCTTGGCCTGCTTCCGGTGGTTTTCCTGTGCGCCTTCATGACGGCACTGGCATCGTCGCGCAACTCGGTCCTTTCCGCCGTCTGGATCGCGGCCGCCTTGGCGCTGCTTTGCTGGCTCGTGTTCAAGGTCGGGCTCGGCCTGACGCTCCCGCTGGTCGGTCCAGTGTTCGGCCCTCTTCAGGTGTATTAGGGGAGGGTGCCTATGGAACTGCTGTCCGATCTCTGCTCGGGTTCGAAACTACCCTGACGGTCACCAACGTGCTGTGGTGTTTCGTCGGCGTTCTTCTCGGCACGCTTGTCGGCGTCCTGCCGGGCATCGGCCCGACGGCGACCATCGCCATGCTGCTGCCGATCACCTTCACCTTCTCGCCCGTTACCGCGCTGATCATGCTGGCCGGGATCTACTACGGCGCACAGTATGGCGGATCGACGACGGCGATCCTGATCAATCTGCCGGGCGAATCCTCTTCCGCGGTTACTGCGATCGACGGCTACCAGATGGCCCGCAAGGGCAGGGCGGGTCCGGCGCTGGCCACGGCGGCGCTCGGTTCCTTCTTTGCCGGTTCGGTGGCGACGCTGGTGCTTGCCATGGCGGCGCCGCCGCTTGCGCGCATCGCCTTGAAGTTCGGCGCAGCCGAATATTTTTCACTTCTCGTCTTGGGACTTCTGGTATCCATCTCGCTCGCCCATGGCTCGGTCCTGAAGGCGCTGGCCATGATCGTGCTGGGTCTGCTGCTCGGGACGATCGGTCAGGACGTGACCAGCGGAACGCCACGCTTCACCATGGGCTATTCAGGAGCTTTTCGCGGGCGTGAACTTCGTTTCGTTGGCAGTCGGCATGTTCGGCGTTGCCGAGATATTCAAGAACGCACGTGCTATGTCGGAGCGGGAGGTTGGCGTCGACCGCGTCACCAATCTCTGGCTCGGGCGCGAGGATTTCTGGCGCATCGCCATGCCGGTACTGCGCGGAACCGGCCTTGGCTCCGTGCTGGGCATTCTCCCGGGCGGCGGCCATGTCCTGGCATCCTTCGCCTCCTATGCCGCAGAAAAGCGCCTGTCGAATACGCCAGAAGAGTTCGGCCATGGCGCGATCGAGGGTGTCGCCGGTCCTGAAAGCGCGAACAACGCCGCTGCCCAGACCTCGTTCATTCCGCTGCTGACGCTCGGCATCCCCGCGCATCCGGTGATGGCGCTCATCCTCGGCGCCTTCATCCTCCAGGGTATTACGCCCGGTCCCAACGTGATCGACGACCAGCCCGCGCTGTTCTGGGGCATCATCGCCTCCATGTGGATCGGCAACATTATGCTGGTGGTGCTCAACCTGCCGCTGATCGGCCTGTGGGTGAAGATGCTGCAGATCCCGTACCGCGTGCTCTTCCCGGCGATCATCGTCTTCGCCTCGATCGGCTGCTATTCGATCAACAGCAATCCGTTCGACGTTTATGCCATCGCGGTCTTCGGCGTGCTTGGCTATGTGCTGATCAGGCTCGGCTGCGAGCTGGCGCCATTGCTGCTAGGCTTCGTGCTCGGCCCGCTCCTGGAGGAGAACCTGCGACGCGCCATGATCATCTCGCATGGCGATGCGTCCACGTTCGTCACGCGTCCGATCTCGGCCACGCTCCTCGCGCTCGGTCTGGTTTGCGTCGCCATTGCCGCACTCCCCCTGATCCGCCGCAAGCGCGAGGAGGTCTTTGTCAAAGACGATTGATGCAGAAAAGGAGCAGTTGGCAAATCCTCCGTTCAGGTGTGTCCATGGCCCCGCATCGTCCCGAGTTGCGACATGCAGGCCCTGAGCGCGGCGGTGTCTTGCTCGGCTTTGGCAATGACCAAGCGCCTGAAAACATAGCCGCGACCACATTCGCAAAGGCTTCTGGACTGGCGGCATTGCCGGTGTTCGCAGAGTAATCACTGGTAATATATGCAATACTTTACGAAATCTGTATGAAGTAAATCATATTAACAAATATATTCTATTTGTATATTTATGTGATAAAACATTAAATTAAGATTCGTCGTGATGATTTTATGAAATTTACTAATAAAACTGAATGTGAGGACGCCCTTAGCGATTTGCGCGCGCTTTACACGCCGTTCTGGTAGCGCTACCAATTCACCCCGCGCGATGACGGGAGGAGACCGGAGCCGCGCTTTGTGGGCGCATTCCCTCGGAGGGCGTCGCATCTTTCGGGAGGAAATAGATGGCGTCCGTCGCGATCCGCGATGTCTACAAATCCTTTGGCTCCGCCGAAATCCTGCATGGCGTCGGCATCGACATAGAAGACGGCGAGTTCGTCACCCTCGTTGGTCCATCGGGCTGCGGGAAGTCAACGCTGCTGCGCATGATCGCCGGCCTGGAAGGCATCACCCGCGGCGAGATCGCCATCGGTGGCCGAGTCGTCAATACCGTCGCGCCGAAGGAGCGCGACATCGCCATGGTCTTCCAGAACTACGCGCTTTATCCGCACATGACGGTGCGTGAGAATATGGCGTTCTCGTTGATGCTGAAGCGCGCCGCCAAGCAGGACAGCGACGCTAGGGTCGAACGCGCCGCTGAAATCCTCAATCTGACGCCGCTTCTGTCGCGCTATCCGCGGCAAATGTCCGGCGGGCAGCGCCAGCGAGTTGCCATGGGCCGC
>CAZBBT010000005.1:0-69549 GCA_964490065.1 uncultured Mesorhizobium sp.
GGATAAGCTGTGTCATCAATCCATCGGCCGGTCGCGAATGGGAATGGGGCGGTGACCGCTTCACGCCCGCGGCACAGCCGAAGCGCGTGCTGGTCGTCGGCGGCGGTCCTGCCGGGCTGGAAGCGGCGCGCGTGGCCGCTGAGCGCGGCCACCGGGTCACGCTCTCCGAGGCCTCGGATCGCCTCGGCGGACAATTCCGGCTCGCCGGCATGCAGCCGCGCCGCGCCCAGATTCTGGACCTGATCGACTGGTACGAGCGCCAGCTCGCCCAGCTCCAGGTCGACATACGCTACGGGCAATATGTCGAAGCGGACGATGTCGAGCGCGAAGGCGTCGACCACGTCATAGTCGCGACCGGCTCCCTGCCTCCGGACGGCGCTTTCCAGCGAGCACTGCCGCAGTTCGACACCATTCCAGGCGGCGGCGTGGTGCATTCCGCCGAGGCCGTGATGGCCCGTGAGGCGCGACCGGGGCAGCGTGTTCTCCTGATCGACGACGGCGGCAACTGGAAAGGTTGCGGCACAGCCTGGAAGCTTGCCGAGGACGGGCACAAGGTGATTCTGGTGACGCCCGACGCCCTCGTCGGCAAGGAATTGCAGCGCATGGCGGCGGACGCGCCGCTGCGGCGAGCGCTCGCCGGGCTGGGTGTCCGCTTCATGACAGAGAGCGCCGTCATTCACTGGGACGGTAACGTCGCCAGGGTCGCTTCGCTGCTCGACGGAACCGAGCAGGAGCACCAGGCGGACTCGCTCGTCTTTGCCAGCACCAACATGGCCGAGGACAGCCTTGCCATCGAACTTGAAGTACGCGGACTCGCCTTCACAGCGATCGGCGACTGCACCGCTGCGCGACAGTCGGCTTATGCCATTCACGACGGGCGCAAGGCCGCGCTCTGCCTGTAGTCCGTTCCATGTGGGCAATTTCAGCAGGAGCGCAGCATAACGCTTCCTCAGCCGCTGTCTTTTGTCCGTTCCTGTGTAATGAGCCGGGCGCTCCGCTGTCCCGTGAAATAAATCCAGAGCCAGTTCAACGCGACCGCGAGACGGTGGCGCAGGCCGATCAGGAAGTAGATGTGGGCAAAACCCCACAGCCACCAGGCGAGCCGACCGGTAAGCCTGATCCAGCCGAAATCGACCACCGCCGCGCGCTTGCCGATCGTTGCCAGACTACCGGCATCCTCGTAGCGGAATGGCGGCAAGGCCTTCTCGCCCCGCAGCCGCGCCTTGATCGTTTCGGCAACATAGCGTCCTTCCTGCTTGGCCGCCGGCGCGATACCCGGAACCAGCTTTCCGTCCGGCATCTCGACATGTGCGGTGTCGCCGATCGCGAAGATATCCGGATGTCCCGGCATTGTCAGGTTAGGCTCCGTCAGGATGCGTCCGGCGCGGTCCGAAGCGGCATGTAGCCACTGTGCCGCAGGCGATGCCGCTACTCCGGCAGCCCAGATGACCGTGTTTGCCGGCAGGTGCTCTGAACCGATCTTGACGCCCTCGGCCGTGCATTCGGAAACCGCTTGCCCGAGCCTGACCTCGACGCCGAGCCCGGTCAGCGCCTGGCGCGCATAGTCGGACAGGCTTTGACGAAAGCCGGGAAGGACGCGAGGGCCGGCCTCGACAAGAACGACATGCGCCTGTCGGGTATCGATGTTGCGGAAATCCCTTCTCAACGTGTCATGCGCCAGTTCGGCGATCGTGCCGGCGAGTTCCACGCCAGTCGGACCGCCACCGATGACGACGAATGTCAAAAACCCTGCACGGCCGGCTTCGTCCGTTGACCGCTCGGCGCGTTCGAACGCACCAAGAATCCGCCGCCTGATCGTCGTTGCATCCTCGAGCGTCTTTAGGCCAGGCGCGAAGGGTTCCCATTCGTCATGGCCGAAATAGGCGTGCCGGGCTCCGGTCGCCAGAACCAGCGTGTCGAACGAAACGGCATCGCCATCCGCGAGCAAAACCGTTTTCTCCTGGCTGTTCACGCCGATGACCCGGCCGAGCAGCGTCGTGGTGTTCTTGTAACCACGCAGGAGAGAGCGGATCGGCCAGGCGATTTCCGACGTCGCCAAGGAGGCGGTCGCGACCTGGTAGAGCAGCGGCTGGAACAGATGGTGATTGCGCCGGTCGATCACCGTGACGCGAACATCTGCCCTTGCGAGACGGCGCGCGACCTCAAGTCCGCCGAAACCGGCGCCGATGATGACGACGTGATGGGCGGAACCTACGGCCATTCATGTATCCGATCGTTCCACGACAGGATAGACGATCGACCCGTCGTTGCGAATGACTGCACCTTGCGTCAGGTATGCCGGTTCCAGTTGGCCCCTTCCCATGATGTGAAAGACGTTTCTGCCGGCAGCGATGAGGTAGTCGGCGACGATGCGACGGTGGCAGCGCCACCAGACCGCCTCCGAACACATGATCGCTGAGCGCCGCCGGCTCCCCTCGTCCAGCAGGCGTTCGAGGTCTGCATGAAACGGCTCCGACAGCGCATGGTCGGCATAGTTGTGGAAGCTGTCATTGGTCCAGAACCCATTGACGTCCGCCGGCAGGCTGCGCGCCTTTGCGCGCAGGCCGCCAAGCGCCGCGATATGGTCATAGGCGATCTGGAAAGCCGCCAAGGAAGCCGGCAGCGCATCCTTGTTGAACTGCGGGTTGGCCCGCGACATCGGGACCTTCCTGATGTCGACGACAAGCTCGATTTGCGTCTCCCGCAGCAAGTCGATGAAGACCTCGATGCTGCGGTTCGAATGGCCGATTGTGAAGAACGGCTTGTCCACGCGCCGAACGATCACGCGAGATCAAGCGCGCTGCCCTTGTGGGCGGCGACATGGTCGGTCTTGTCGCTCTTGATTTCGTACTGAGGCTCGTCTTCCGAGGCGCGGTGGGTATGGCCCTTGTAGTCGAAATCCCGTGTATGGACGCGGATGATGGTGCCCGACACGTGCCCGGCCTCGGAATTCCAGCGCACATGATCGCCGACCTTGAACCGCTTCGCCATATCTCGACTCCTTCGCTTGTCGGACGCACCGTTCCGGACACCGGTCTCAAGAAGGGACCGTAAGCGTCTGGGGTGCGGCTTGCCGTATGCGGAAGAACAACCAGTTGCGCTGGCGTTCGTTCCGGCTCTC
This sequence comes from uncultured Mesorhizobium sp., assembly GCA_964490065.1. Lineage (GTDB taxonomy): Bacteria > Pseudomonadota > Alphaproteobacteria > Rhizobiales > Rhizobiaceae > Mesorhizobium. The sequence continues at coordinate 3,122 of CAZBBT010000005.1, forward strand.
GATGCCGCGGTGTAACTCCTTCGGCCTCGGCGCGCCGAAGAGCCGATCCCAGGCTTCCGACCCGAAACCCATTGTGCAGGATAACTCTCTATCGAGATTGCGGAATCCCACGCCGCGCAACAGGCTGGAAAGATCCGCGCAGAGGCTGCGAACGGTCGCTTCCGCTTCCAATCCTGGGTTGACGGTCGCGACCAGGGAAATGGCCGCTCGTGTAAGTCTGCTGGCGACCGACTGGGAAACGGGAGGCGGCAAGTTTGAAACCATAGGCGATCGATCGGCGGCGGTTGGCGCGCAGTGCGAACCGCGCGCATGCTGTCGGAAACTGATTTGTAGGCGCTGGTATACCTGCCGTCGAGCGGGGCGAGCGGAACTTTCATCCCTTCCGCATCTGTTTGCGCAGCTCCGCCAGCGCCCGCCGCATTCCGTGAAGCTGGTCGACCAGATGCAGGATAACGCCAATGCCCTCGTCGTTGGCGCCAATGTCGGCCTTCAACTCCCGGATGAAATGCGCACGCGCGATGTCGATCTCGCCGAAGCTCGCTCCTTCCGGCGTTTCCTCGGGAACCAGCCATTCCTGCTCGATCCACAATTCCAGCGTCCGAACCTGAAGCCCGGACGATTTCAGGAATTCCTTCTTGGTCATCCTCATGATCTGGCATCCTCGCGCGGGTTGAAGTCCTTACCGGCAGTCCAGTTCGCCACGAAGGCTTCGAGTTCCGGATCGGGCGGTTTCGGCAACACCACCTTGAGCTTGACGAATTCGTCGCCATAGCCGCCGCCGCGACGCGGCGCGCCCTTGCCCTTCAGGCGCAATGTCGTACCGGTGTTGGAGCCTCTCGGCACCGCCATGGTGACATCTCCCGTCGGTGTCGCGACACGCACCTTGCCGCCAAGCACGGCTTCCGAAAGCGAGATCAGCAATTCCAGCGTGATGTCGTCGCCGTCGCGGGTGAAACGGCGGTCGGGCAGCACCTCGACTTCAATGAGAGCGTCGCCCGGACCGCCTTTGCCGGCGCCGGGCGCACCCTTGCCCTTGAGGCGGATGGTCTGCCCGTCCAGCAGGCCGGGCGGGATCTTGACGTCCAGCGTGCTGCCGTCCGGCATCGTCAAACGCCTGGTTGCGCCGGTGATCGAATCGACGAAATCGATCGTCAGCCGGTAGTGCATGTCCTGCCCACGCCGGTTCGCCCGCGCCTGCTGGCTGCGCCGTAACAGCTCGGCGAAGGGGTCCTCGCCTTCCATGAAGTCGGCATAGCCCGAGCCGTCCTCATAGGCGTGGCCCTGATCGGCGGAGGCGTATTCCCGATAGTAAGGATGCTGCTGTCGCTCGGCGCCGGAGGCGTCGATCTCGCCGGCATCGAAGCGCTTGCGCTTCTCGGCATCGCCGAGCAGGTTATAGGCGCCGGCGACCTCCTTGAACTTCTCCTCCGCCGACTTGTCACCCGGGTTCAAATCCGGGTGCAGTTTTTTCGCCAACCTGCGATAGGCGCTTTGTATCTCGCCGGCTGCAGCCTTGGGGGAAACGCCGAGAATCTCATACGGATTTTTCACAACCGAACCTCTTCACGCTCCGATCGCGACAGGATTTCATAGCTGATGTCCGGATGAAACGCCTGCGGTCGAAAATCTCGATCGCTTTATCGCCCGACTCCTCTCCCGAAATGGAAATCGGCACATGAAACGAACGGTCTCTCCATACGGGACAGCGTGAACGGAGCTGGAAATCGTCTCAGCCAGCACTTTCTGGATGTCGGGGCCGCCGATGCGGTACTGGATCGGCCGGCCGACCGGTGGGCCGAGTTCGAGTGTTTTCACGAAGGTGTCGGTGTCAACGAACTGCTTGCGCGGGATCTTCTCCAGCGCCGGCTTCACCCGGTTGCGTGCCTCGATGCTCTTGGTGACGATGACGACCTGGCCGAAATAGAGATTAGCCGGCTGGCATTCTCCGGTCCGCCCTGCGGCTGAACAGCAGGCTTCTGAGACTGGAGGGGAACGCTGTCGCGACCGAGAGGATCGGATCATCCCATTGTTCCGACATGCGGCTTCACCCGTCTGGAAGGAATTTCGAACCGCCTACAAGACTTAGTTTTCAGCAAGCTCCTTGATAAAAACGAATGGCCCCTTTTTACAACGCTGCAACTAGGAGGAAGCCGTCATCGCAGTTCGTCGGGCAGGAGCGCCTCAGGCAGATTTTGATAACAGACCGGCCGCAGGAAGCGGCGTATGGACAAGGTGCCGACCGAGGTCGCGCCGAAATTGGTCGAGGCAGGATAAGGGCCGCCATGAACCATGGAATCGACGACCTCGACGCCTGTCGGGAACCCGTTGACCAGAATCCGACCCGCCTTGCGCTCGAGGATCGGTAGCAATTTCTGCGCCTCCTGCAGATCGTCGGCGTCCATGTGCAGGGTGGCGGTCAACTGCCCCTCGAAGCCGCGCGCCAGATGCGCCATATCCTCGACCGAGGATGTCCGCACGACCAATCCCAGCGGGCCGAAAACCTCTTCGCCAAGGCTGTGGTCCTGCAGGAAGGCTTCGGTCGTCGTCTCGTAGAGATTCGGGCTGGCCTCGCGGCCCTGGGACTCGGTGATGTAGACCGGGCTGACCGAATTGCGGCTCTCGAACCTCGCCTTGCCGTCGCGATAGGCCTTGGCAATGCCGCCGGTGAGCATGGTTTGCGGGCCGACGGCTTCCAGCGCGGATTTCGCGGCGGCGACGAAGCGGTCCGCCTCAGGACCATCCGTGACGACAGCTATGCCGGGGTTGGTGCAGAATTGACCGGCGCCCATGGTCAGCGAGCCGACCCAACCCTTGCCGATCTCCTCAGCACGGGCAGCGACCGCACGCGGCATCAGGAACATCGGATTGACCGACCCCAGTTCGCCGAAGAAGGGGATCGGTTCGGGGCGCGCGGCGCAAAGATCGAACAGCGCCCTGCCGCCGCCGAGCGAGCCGGTGAACCCGACGGCCTTGATCAGCGGATGGGTGACAAGCGCATGCCCCACCTCGCGGTTGCCGCCCTGGATAAGCGAGAACACCCCCGGATGAACGCCCGTCTTGCGAATCGCCGCGAGGATCGCTTCGGCGACGATCTCACCCGTGCCGGGATGGGCCGAGTGTCCCTTGACCACGACCGGGCACCCGGCCGCCAGCGCCGCAGCCGTGTCGCCGCCGGCCGTGGAGAAGGCAAGCGGGAAGTTCGACGCACCGAAAACGGCGACCGGACCGATCGGACGCTGCATCATGAAGAGTTCCGGGCGCGGCGCTGGCTTTCGATCGGGAAGAGCGGCATCGTGGCGGCCATCCAGATAGTCGCCCTTGCGGATATGCTCGGCGAACAGGCGCAACTGGCCGGTGGTGCGGCCGCGCTCGCCTTGCAGGCGTGCTGCCGGCAGACCGGTTTCCTGCGTGCCGATCTCGGTGATTGCGTCGGCCCTGGCCTCGATCTCATCGGCGATGGCCTCCAGCAATGCAGCGCGGCTTGCACGCGACGAATAGCCATAGGTCCAGAAAGCATCCTCGGCCGCTTCGGCCGCGCGCGCGACCAGTTCAACCGTCCCCGCAGCGAACGCATGGGCGGGACCATGTGCCGGATCGGACATGAAAGTGGCTTCGCCGGCGACCCATTCTCCGGCGACGAGATGGTTTCCGTGAGGTGTAAAGGCCATGGGAATTCCCTTCCATTTGCTGTGGCTGAAATCTCGTATCAAAGCAGGTCGCGGCATGCCAGATCGTGCGTCAGCATGGCGCGCCGAAATCCCGGGGCGGGCAATGAACGGCTTATATGGGACACCAGCGTGCTTGACAGCTTAAACGTTTAAGCACTAATGTCACGCTTAAACGTTTAAGCTAGCTTGTCGACCGAGTGGGGAATCGGCGCGTGGCGCATCCGAAGCAGGCGGCCAATCTCGGCGACATAGCCCAGGCACTGGGCGTGTCGGTGGCGACCGTGTCGAACGCGCTTTCCGGTAAGGGGCGGGTTTCGGCGGATATGGTGCCGCGCGTGCGTGAAATGGCGGCGCGCATGGGCTATGTGCCGAGCTCGGCGGGCCGAGCGCTTCGCACCGGGCGCACCGGCGTCCTCGGCTTAGTTCTGCCGGATATTTCCAGCCCGCTGTTTCCGCAGATCGCGCAAGCGATCGAATTCGCCGCCAGTTCGGCGGGCTATGGCATCCTGATCGCCGATTCGCGCGGCGACGCCGCCCATCAGGTCGCCGCGATCAACCGGCTCGTCGGCCGTGACGTCGACGGCCTTGTCGTGGTGCCCCGGCGCGGCACGCAGGTTTCCGACGTGAACCATTGTCCGGTTGCCGTCATCGACAGCCCCTCCACGCCCGGCAATACCGTCTCGGCCGACCACTGGCAGGGTGGAGAAGCCCTTGGCCGGCATCTGGCCGACCTCGGCCACCGTAAGGTCGTGCTGATCGGCAGCGACCCAGCTTCCAACGTGCAGAGCGATCGTATCGACGGCATGCGCGCCGGACTGGTCGAGGCGCAAATCGAAGAGCTGTGGATCGAGCGGCACGAGGCCCTGCACGGCCAGGGCGCGCCACTCGGGCTGGAGTCCCAGGTCGAAAGGGGCTTCACGGCGTTCGCAGCCGTTTCCGACCTCCATGCGCTGCGCGCCATGACCGAACTGCATCGGGCCGGCATCGGCGTGCCCGAAGAGGTCAGCATCACCGGTTTCGACGATCTTTCCTGGTCTGGTGCCATCATCCCGGCGCTGACCACGATGCGCATGGACATGCCGCGCATTGCCGAAATCGCCATCGCCTCACTCGTGCGGGCTATCGAAGGCAAGGCGGAGGCCGCCACCGGCATTGTGTCTTCCGTCGGCGACACCCGCATTCCCATGTCGCTGGTCGTTCGACAGACCAGTGGACCCGCGCCCGCACCTCAACGACAACATATCTCCGGAGTAGGAACATGCTGAAGAAAGCCATCGCCCTGTCCGCGCTCGCGCTCTGCGCAAGTGCTGCCCAGGCGCAGGAAAAGACCCTGACCATTTCCGTCTATGCCTTCGCGCAGGACGAATTCAAGGACATCGTCTACACCCCATTCGAGGAGAAATGCGGCTGCAAGCTTGTCGTGGAGACCGGCAACAGCGTCGAGCGGCTGGCCAAGATGGAGGCCAACAAGGCCAATCCGGTCATCGACATGGCGGTGATCTCCATGGCGGACGCACTCCAGGCCGCCCGCGCCGGGCTGATCGACAAGGTCGATACGGCGAAGCTCAGCAACTACGACAAGCTCTACGACATCGCCAGGGACCCGAACGGCGACGGCATGAGCGTCGGCTACACTTTCTACGCCACCTCGATCGTCTATCGCACCGACAAGATGAAGATCAGTTCCTGGGCCGACCTGCTGAAGCCGGAAATCGTCTCGCACATCGCCTTCCCGAACGTGACGACCAATCAGGGGCCGCCGGCCCTCTATATGCTCGGCAAGGCGCTCGGCAATGATAGCCCCGACCTCAAGGGTGCCATCGAGGCGATCGGCGAGAAGCGGGATGACATCGTCACCTTCTACGTGAAGTCCTCACAGCTCGTGCAGCTCATGCAGCAGGAGGAAATCTGGGCGGCGCCCATCGGTCGCTTCTCCTGGGCACCCTTCACCAAGCTCGGCCTGCCGCTCGCCTGGGCATCGCCGAAGGAAGGCCAGACCGGCGGCATGAACGTGATGGTCGTCACCAAGGGTTCCAAGAACCGCGACCTGGCCCTGCAGTTCATGGACTTCTGGCTGTCGACGGAGATCCAGACCAAGCTCGCCGAAAAGCTCGTCGACAGCCCCGCCAACAAGGAAGTCAAGGTCTCCGACGAAGTCGCCGGCAACATCACTTACGGCGAGGAAACCGCCAAGTCGCTCGACCTCATCTCCTCGGCCGACGCGCTCGACAATCGCGACACCTGGTTGAAGGAGTGGAACGAGAAGGTCGGCCAGTAGGCGCCTTCGTCCGCCTTTACCGTCCGGCATAGTCCCCAGGGTAGCCGGACGGCCCTAGGTAGACCCGACGGCGACGGACTTCATCCGCATTCCAGAGGACCGCCCATGTTCCAGAACCGGACCGAGGCCTTGATGCTGGCGCTGCCGGCGGCCCTCTTCGCGGCCGTCGTCTTCCTGATGCCGGTCGTCATTTTGCTGTCGGAAGGTTTTCGCACAGCCGACGGCTGGAGTTTTGCATCTTATCAGGAGTTCTTTTCCCACTCGCTCAACCGCACCGTGTTCTGGCGCACGCTGAAGCTGGGACTGGAAGTGACGGTGGCCTCGGCGGTGATCGGCTATGCGGCCGCCTTCGCCATCGTGGCGCTGCCGCCCGGCTCCAAGGGTCGCATGATCGGCCTCGTCATGCTGCCGCTGATGATCTCGCCCGTTGCGCGCACCTATGCCTGGATCGTCATTCTCGGCCGCACCGGCATCGTCAACGAGACGCTTCAGGCGCTCGGGCTGGCGGACGGCCCTGTGCGAATTCTTTTCACGGAAACGGCGATCTTCATCGGCCTCTTGCAACTCTTCCTGCCGTTGATGATCATCTCGCTGATTTCGGCACTCGAAAACCTGCCGCAGGACGTCGTGCCGGCCGCACGCGTGCTGGGCGCCAACTGGCTGCAGGTCTTCTGGAAGATCATCCTGCCGCTGACGCGGGAAGGGCTGGTGATCGGCGGCACGCTGGTCTTCACCGGGTCGCTCACGGCATATATCACGCCTTCCATTCTCGGCGGATCCAAGGTCCTCATGCTGGAGACGCTGCTCTACCAGCGCGTCACGGTGGCCAGCGACTTCGTCTCGGCCAGCGTGATCGCGCTCATCCTCGTCGCCATGAGCTTCGCCACCAATCTGCTCCTAAAGCGTATCGCCACCGCGAGGACCGGCAAATGAGCGCGCGGCTTTCCTGGAACCTCGTCCTGTCGCTGGTCATCCTGTTCCTGATCGGGCCGTTCCTGGTCATCATCGCGGCGTCCTTCTCGGCTGGCGAGACGCTCGCCTTTCCACCACAGGGCTTTTCCTTCCGGTGGATCATCAAAGTCTTCACCGTCGAAAGCTTCCAGCAAAGCTTCGTCACCTCGATGATTCTGGCGATCGGCGGAACGCTCGTCGCGCTGGTGCTCGGCATTCCGGCGTCCTACGCCATGTCGCGCTACAGACTGCCATTCTCGGAAACGGTGCGCACAATCGTCTCCGCCCCCGTCATCGTGCCGGGCATCGTCGTCGGTCTCGCCCTGCTGCGCTATTTCGTCGTCCCGATCGGCATGCCGATCACGCTGGCGCTTTTCCTCGCCCATACCGCGCTCGTCCTGCCTTATGCGGTGCGCGTGGTGTCGGCGAGCCTCGCCAACCTGCGATCCGATATCGAGGAGGCCGCCGTGCTGCTCGGCTCGTCGCGGCTGGGCGCGTTTTTCCGTGTCGTGCTGCCAAACATCCGCGGCGGCATCCTCGCCGCCTTCATCCTCGGCTTCGTGACCAGCTTCAACCAGGTGCCTGTGTCGCTGTTTCTTTCCGGGCCCGGCGTGCGCACGCTGCCGATCGACATGCTGGGCTACATGGAGATCGTCTTCGACCCATCAATCGCCGCGCTGTCGTCGCTGCTGGCATTCATGTCCATGGGCATCGTCCTTGTCGCCGAACGCTTTCTCGGATTTTCCCGCTATGTCTGAACCTGCCTACCTCGCCCTCGACCAACTGACGCTCGGCTATGGCGACACGATCGCGGTCGACAGACTCGACCTCGACATCGGCAAGGGCGAACTCGTCGCGCTCCTCGGCCCCTCCGGCTGCGGCAAGACCACGACCATGCGCGCCATCGCCGGGCTGCTTGCGCCACGCGGCGGCACGATCCGGCTCGATGGCGCCGACATCACCCGCGTCGCCGCGAACCGGCGGCGGATCGGCCTCGTGTTTCAGTCCTACGCGCTTTTCCCCCACCTGACGGTGTTCGACAACGTCGCCTTTGGGCTCAAGCTCAAGGGGATGAACGGCGCAGCACTGCGGGATAAGGTCGAGGCAGGGTTGAAATCGGTCGGCCTTACTGCCTTTGCCGGGCGCAAGCCGCCCGAGCTTTCCGGTGGCCAGCAGCAGCGCGTGGCGCTGGCCCGCTCGATGGTGATGGAGCCGAAGGTCCTGCTGCTCGACGAGCCGCTGTCCAATCTCGATGCGCGCCTGCGCCTGGAGATGCGGACAGAGTTGCAGCGGGTGCAGGCGGAAACCGGCGTCACCATGATCTTCGTCACGCATGACCAGGCCGAAGCCCTATCGCTCGCCAACCGCATCGTCGTCATGCGCAATGGCGGAATCGAGCAGATTGGCACGCCGGAAACGATCTACAATCACCCGGCCTCGCGTTTCGTCGCCGACTTCGTCGGCTTCGAGAACATCTTCTCCATCCACAATGGCCGGCTCCGCTCCGAAACGGGTGAGGTCCCCTTGCCGGCCGAATTGCCGGCGGTCGCCGGCCTCGCCTTCCGGCCGCGCGCGGTGACACTCGGTGACGGCCCCCTCAATGGAACGGTGCGCGGCGCCTCCTTCGCCGGCGGCACGCGCGAATATGTGATCGAGACCGCGTTCGGCCCGATAAAGGCGGAAGCGGACGCCGGTCTGCCGGCCTTCGATTTGGGTGCGACGGTCGCCTTCGACCTGCCCGTCGAGCGGGCGGCACGGCTGGAGCGCGACTGAACGACATGGGCGTGTGGATCGACACCGACATGGGTTTCGACGACCTGGCCGCCATCCTGGTGGTCCGCCACCACGGCGTTGGGATCGACGGGGTCTCGCTGACCTTCGGCAACGTGCCGCTCGACCGGGTTCGCGCCAACGCGGCGTCGTGCGCGCTTGCGTTCGGCTTCGATTTCCCGATCTTCGTTGGCCGCGAAAGACCGGTGCTCGGGCCGTTCGAGACGGCCGCGGCCATTCTGGGCGAGACCGGTATGCCGACCGTCGGCCTTTCGCTTCCCGAAGCAGACGCCCTATCCGACAGTGGAGCTTTCGTTGCACTGTGCGGATGGCTTTCGCGCGACAAGGACCCGAAACGCTTCCTCGCGCTCGGGCCTCTAGGCAACATCGCGGCGGTGGCGCTCGCCCGGCCGGACCTTGCAGCGAAGATCGACGAACTCGTGTGGATGGGCGGCGCAGTCACCCGTGGCAACCACACCGTCTCGGCCGAGTTCAATGCCTTCGCCGATCCCGAGGCGCTGGCGATTGTGCTGTCCCACAGGCTGCCGCTGAAGATGGTCGATCTCGACTTCTGCCGAAAAATCCTCGCCTCGCCTGAGGATATCGAACCCATACGCCGGGCAGGCGGGCGTAACGCAGGCCTGCTGGCCGACCTGACGGCCGGCTTCATCGACATCGCCCTTTCGCGCGGCCGGCCTGCAATGTCACTCTATGACGCCTGCGCCGCCGCCGCTTTCGTGCGTCCCGATCTCGCGACTTTCGCGCCCGCCGGCATCGCCGTCGAGCTTTCCGGGGCGCTGACGCGCGGCCGCACGGTGGTCGAGACACGCGGGACCCACGTCACCTTCAACGCCTCCTACGCCGTCGACTGCGATGTGGACGCGATGCGCACCGCTATCCTCGGTGCTCTGCAGGCGGAGGCAGCCAGGCCATGACCGAGACGCCTTTGGAACCGTTCGACCTCGCCGATCCGGCGCTCAGGCTTTGCGCCGTCGCCGCCGCCCGCGGTGACACGCCGTTCGACCGGCTTATCGTTGGCGGCGTTCTCGTCGACATGGCGACCGGCGAGCGAAGAGCGGCCGACATCGGCATCGTCGGTCCGCTGATCGTCTCCGTCCACGCGCCTGGAGCGCGGACGGACGCGGTGGAGACGATCGACGCCTCGGGCGGCTTCGTGTCGCCCGGCCTAGTCGACACCCACATGCACGTCGAAAGCTCCATGGTGACGCCGGCGACCTACGCGGACGCGGTGCTGGCGCGCGGCGTCACGACCGTGGTGTGGGACCCGCACGAGTTCGGCAACGTGCATGGCGTCGCCGGTGTCGATTATGCCGTTGCCGCGACGCGCGGCCTGCCGCTGCGCTTCGTCGTACTTGCGCCCTCCTGCGTACCGTCCGCACCGGGACTGGAACGGGCCGGAGCTGATTTCGACGCGGCCGCGGTGGCAGCGATGCTCGCCCGACCAGAGATCGGCGGCGTCGCCGAGATCATGAACATGCGCGGCGTCATTGCCGGCGAACCGCACATGAGCGGCATCGTCCATGCCGGACTGGCGGCGGGAAAGCCGGTCTGTGGCCATGCCCGCAGCCTCACCGGTCCCGATCTCATGGCCTTCATGGCGGCCGGCGTCACCTCCGATCACGAACTCGTCTCCGGCGCCGACCTGATGGAAAAGCTGCGTGCCGGCCTGACGATCGAACTGCGGGGCTCGCACGATTACCTGCTGCGGGAGTTCGTCGCTGCGCTGAACGATCTCGGCCACCTGCCGCAGACGGTCACGCTGTGCACCGACGACGTCTTTCCCGACGATCTTTTGAAGGGCGGCGGCCTGGACGACGTCGTGCGCCGGCTGGTGGGTTACGGCATGAAGCCGGAATGGGCATTGCAGGCGGCGACGCTCAACGCCGCGGGCCGGCTCGGCCGCGAGGACCTCGGCCTTGTCGCCGCTGGGCGGCGTGCCGATCTGGCGATCTTCGAGAACCTCCAGGATTTCCGGGCTCGATGTGTGATCGCCAATGGTCAGGTCGTGGCGCGGAACGGTGTCGTGTGCGAACCCGCGCGGCGCACGGCAGCCGGCTCGTTTACAGCTTCGATGAAGATCGAGCGACTCACATCCGAGGATTTCCGGATTCGGGCCGAAGGTCACCGCGTGCGTGTCGCGACGATCGACCGCCCGCGTTTCACGCGCTGGGGCGAAGCTGAGGCCGACGTGGCTGACGGCTTCATTGTACCGCCAGAGGGTGCGACGCTGATCGCGGTCGCGCATCGGCACGGCCTAGCCGACGCCAAGCCTCATGTCGGCTACCTGCGCGATTGGGGAGAATGGAAAGGTGCTTTCGCGACGACGGTCTCGCACGACAGCCACAATCTCACGGTCTTCGGCGGCAACGCCGAGGACATGGCGCTCGCCGCCAATGCGGTCATCGAGGCCGGCGGCGGCATGGCCGTGGCCGCCCACGGCCGGGTGACGGCGCTGTTGCCGCTTGCCGTTTCCGGCCTCGTTTCCGAGGCGCCGCTGGAGGCGGTGGCGGAAGGCTTTTCGCAAATCCGCGAGGCGATGAGCGCGGTCGTGGCTTGGCGGCCGCCCTATCTCGTGTTCAAGGCCTGCTTCGGCGCAACGCTCGCCTGCAATGCCGGACCGCATCAGACCGATCGCGGCATAGCCGACGGAACGACCGGCCGGCTGCTCGCCTCGCCGGTGCTCGAAGTCCTTCGCTAGGAAATTTCTCATGGCAGACCTGATGGACGAAGACCTTGCCTTTCTGACCGCACTGCGCCGCGACCTGCACGCGCATCCCGAACTCGGCTTCGAGGAGGAGCGGACCAGCGGCATCGTCGCCGGGCTGCTGGAGGAGGCTGGCATTTCCGTGCATCGTGGCCTCGGCGGCACCGGCGTTGTCGGCACGCTGAAGGTCGGAGACGGCGCCCGCAGCATAGGCCTTCGCGCCGACATGGACGCGCTCGCCATGCAGGAATCGGTCGAGCGGCCCTACAAATCGACCGCTGTCGGCAAGATGCACGCTTGCGGCCATGACGGCCACACCACCCTACTCATCGGCGCCGCGCGCGCGCTGGCCAGGCAGCGCAATTTCAGCGGCACGGTGCATTTCATCTTCCAGCCGGCGGAGGAGGGGCGCGGCGGCGCGCGGCGCATGGTGGAGGATGGGCTTTTCCGCCTCTTTCCCTGCGATGCCGTCTACGGCCTGCACAACATGCCGGGTCTCGACCCAAATGAGATCGCCGTGGTCGAGGGGCCGCAGCTCGCCTCATCCGACAGTTGGCGTCTGACCTTGCGCGGCGTCGGCACGCATGGCGCGAAGCCGCACCTCGGTCGCGACGCGGTGACGGCCACCGGGTCCTTCATCGCTAGTCTGCAAAGCATCGTCGGCCGCGTCGTCGATCCGCTGCAACCGGCTGTAGTGAGCGCCTGCTCGATCCAGGCGGGCGATCCCAGGGCGCTCAACGTCATCCCCGATACGGTCGAGATCGGCGGCACGGCGCGCGCCTATTCGGCGCAAGTGCGCGACCAACTCGAAGAAGAGATCGGCCGCCTCGCCCGAGGGGCGGCCGCCATGTTCGGCGTCGAGGCAGACTACTGTTTCGAGCGCCGCATCCCTCCGGTGGTCAACGATCCCGATGCTACAAAGCGTGCCCGTGCTGCTGCCCGCGACGTCTTCGGCGACAAGGTGCGGCAGGCTTTTCCGCCGTCCACTGCCGGCGACGATTTCGCCTTCTTCGCCGGCGAGGCCCCCGGCTGCTACGTCTGGCTGGGTAACGGTCCGGCCGAGGCCGGCGCGCTGCACCACAATTCGGCCTACGACTTCAACGACGCGGCGATCGGCCCCGGCGTGCGCTTCTGGATCCGACTTGTGGAGCGAGAACTTGCAGCAAGCTGACGGCATAGAGCGCGCGATGCAGCCGCATGATTTCTGGCAGGTGCTGTATTCGCCAGGCAGCTTCCCGATCGATTGTGGTCACAAGGATTTCTTCCCGGCCACGCTTGCCGACGGGCGGCAATTGCTGCTGCCGATCCGCCCGCTCGCCGACGGCCGCCATGCGCTCGCCTCGCTGATCGTCAATCAGGCGAGCTTTCCCGTTGCCGAGGCGCTTGCCGCCGACCTGGCGCAGAGACTGGCTGCGTTCTCGCCCGATATCGTGGTCGGCATGCCCACGCTGGGCCTGACGCTGGCGGCCGAAGTGGCGCGCAAGCTCGGCCATGTCCGCTATGTGCCGTTCGGGACGTCGCGGAAATTCTGGTACGAGGAGGCGCTGTCGGTGCCGCTCTCCTCCATCACAACCCAGCAGGCGAAGCGCCTCTACATCGATCCGCGCATGTTGCCGCTCACCGAGGGCCGGCGCGTTGCACTGGTGGATGACGTGATCTCAAGCGGCACCTCGATAATTGCCGGGATCACGCTGCTTGCGTCCAAGGACATCGAACCCGTGGTCGTGGGTGCTGCCATGCTGCAATCCGAGCGCTGGCGCCCCGCCCTCTCCGCCCTCGGTGAAGACTGGCCGGACAGGACGAGAGCCTGCTTCTCGACCCCGATGCTGAAAAAGGGAACGGACGGGCTCTGGTATTCGACACCGGCGGAGGGGACGACCGAAGCGCCTGAAAAGCATCGGTAGCGGGCGGTACGAGCGTTAGAGCAGCGGGCGCTCTCACGAGCACAGTCCCGCTGCTCTAGCTGTGGCGTCGTTTATTGAAACCGACGGCGTGCTCGCGCCGACTACTCTGCCCTGCATGCGGGCGAGGTCTTTATGGCTATCGCACCACCGACCAGGCTGCCAATCATGCCACCGATGAAAGCTCCTACTGGCGCACCGATGCCGAAAAACACGGAACCGATGGCGCCACCGCTAAGGGCGCCAGCTCCCATACCACCCAGCGCTCCGTTCCGGATAGAATCGATGCACCCTCCCGGATCCGCGACCTTTCCGCCCGCGACGACATCAAGTTCTTCCTGATCCAAGCTTCTCATTTGCGCCTCCTTTCCGTTTGCGGCAGACATTGCATTTCGGCGTCAAAACCGAACGCAACGACGACGTGGTCCTTGTCAGGTTGATGCCCCCGCAAGACAACGACCTTCAGCAAGGTGCGACGCGGCATAGGCTTCCGTCCATTAGTACAGGTGCACTAAAGATCTGCCGGGATCGAGATCAGGCCGCGCCGGAGTGAAGGCGCTCGCCACCGGTCGTCTCGCGGATGACTAGATGCGTTTCCAGCACATAACGGACGTCGTGGATGGCGCGGCTGTTCAGCATCTCGATTTGCAGCGAAAGCGCCGCCTTGCCGGCTAGCGTCCGGACGCTGGAGATATGGCAGGACGCCGATAAGCCTTTATTGGCGCGGCGTTCCGCCGATCGGAAATGGCGCCCTACCACGAACACCTCGCGACCAGTCTGAAATCTACCCCATCCGGATTTGACCGTCGAGGTCACCGCCGTTCCCTTGCGCGAACACGAGAAGCGGGTGGCACTGGCGCTCGCCTCCGGCGGGCCGCAGATGCAGATCGTCGAACTGGATGCGGCGACAGCAAAGAGATATCTCGACAACGATCTTCTGACCAAGGCGCCGGACGAAGTCTCGGCCTTCGTCGGCGATCCGAAGAATTTCGGCAAGCTTTGCCGTCACCCCGGTTCGCGGCTTCGGTAGAACCGCCCGAGCAAGAGCGGCGTAAGATACATCGGAATCTGATAGCAGCCGATGAACAGAAGCAATTGATCGGTGACGGATGCCGGCAGCGCGGTCAGGAACAGCGCGATATTGCGGTTGCCGGCGGTGATCGCAAGCGAGGCCACGACACGATCCGGCGCGAGACGACGCAGGACGAGCGCGGCGATGATCTGAAGCCCGAAATTGCCGATAAAGGATGCGGCCAGCGCGGCCGCGAGCAAAGCCGGATCGCCGCGCAGCGCCGGCCCCACCGCCGACATCAGCCCGATAACGACGATGGCCATGGCGACCGCCGAGAGGCCGTCAATAGCATCGAGCGCACTCCTGGACGGCGTTTTGAGGAAAAAACCGCGGATGAGGAATGCCGCTCCCGCGGCTGTGCCGATTATGATGAGCAGACGGCCGGCCGCCTTGAACACCTCGCCGGTCTCACCGAGCGCCGGAGCGAGCCAGAAGACGGGCAGCACGGTGAGCGGCAGCAGCGCCGTGCCGATGACGAGCTGGCGCAGCGCCGGCGCGGGGTCGTTGCCGGTCAATATGGCCAGGTTCGGCGCGCCGGAGATCGGCGAGGCGGCCATCATCAGGATCAGCCCCGTCGCTAGCGCGCTTTTCCAGCCGCAAAGCGCGAAGGCGAGCGTCGCCGCGGCAGGGATGGCGATCTGGTAGATCAGCGCGAGGCCGAACGAGGCGCGGGCCTCGGCGAGCGCGCCTACCGCCTGACGCGGCCCGACACGCAGGGCAGAGATGAAGAGCAGGCCGGCGATCAGCTCGGCGATCCAGTCCTTCATCGCAAGCGCGAGTTCGGGCAGCAGGATGCCGGCAAGGAGACCGGCCACCAGGATAAGGCGGCCATGACGCGCGGCGGCCGCCAACAGTCGAATCACGATCACGCCGGACTCCGGCGTGCCGACATGGCCGCGACAGGGCCGACCGTCACAACGGCCGACGCCAACCATGGCGGTGAAAAGTCGGGTATCTGCCCGCGATCCAATTCAGCCGCCGGGCCCAAGGCGCATGTTCTCCGGCAGCCAGGTCGCCAGATCCGGAAAGGCGATCAGGATGAACACCATCAGCACCATGATCAGAAACATGGGGAAGGCCGCCCTGGCGATGTAGTTCATCTCGTGGCCGGTCATGCCCTGCATGACGAAGAGATTGAAGCCGACCGGTGGGGTGATCTGCGCCATCTCGACCACCACGACGATGAAGATGCCGAACCAGATGATGTCGATGCCGACCTGGCGGATCATCGGCTCGACCACCGCGATGGTCAGCACCACGGCAGAAATGCCATCGAGGAAGCAGCCGAGGATGATGTAGAAGACCAGCAGCGCCATTAGCAATTCGAAGCGCGTCAGCCCCAGCGAGTTGATCCATTCGGCGAGATTCTGCGGCAGGCCGGTGAAGCCCATCGACAGAGACAGGAACGAAGCCCCCGACAGGATCAGCGCGATCATGGCCGAGGTGCGCGTCGCGCCCATCAAGCTTTCGACAAAGCTGGCCCAGGTGAGCGAGCCTTGCGCGGCGGCGAGGACGAGCGAGCCGATGACGCCGAAAACCGCCGCCTCCGTCGCCGTCGCGAAGCCGAGATACATCGAGCCGATGACAACCAGGATGAGCAGGATGACGGGGATCAGGAAGCGCGAATTGCTGACCTTCTGGAGGAAGGTCATGTCAGGCTCGGGATCGGGATGATACTTCTTCGAGACCTGCGAGATGACGATCACATAGATCATGAACATCGCTGCCAGCACGAGGCCCGGCAGGATGCCGGCGATGAACAGCTTGGTGATGGATTCGTTGATCGTCACGCCGTAGACGATGAGCGTCAGCGATGGCGGGATCATCAGGCCGAGCGTCGCCGCGCCGGCGAGCGTGCCGATAACCAGATGCTCCGGATATTTGCGCTTCCTGAGTTCGGGGACCGACATCTTGCCGACCGTCAGCAGCGTCGCGGCGGACGAACCGGACACAGCGGCAAAGACCGTGCATCCGACGACATTGGTGTGCAGCAGGCCGCCCGGCAGCCTGGCCATCCATGGCGCCAGGCCCTTGAACATGTCCTCCGACAAGCGCGTGCGGTAGAGGATCTCGCCCATCCAGATGAACATCGGCAGCGCCGTCAGCGACCATGACGAGGAGGAGCGCCAGATGACCGTCATCATGGCGTCGCCGACAGGGCGCAGCGTGAACAGTTCCATGCCGACATAGGCGACACCGAGCAACGCCAAGCCGATCCACACGCCCGTTCCGAGCAGCAGGAACAGGACGAAGAGGAAGATGCCGATGAAATAGACGTCCTGCATCGTCCTACTCCGCGTGCGACTGTTCGAGGTTTTCGGTACGGATGTTGTCGCGCCTCCTGACCAGCAGAGTGATCAGGTTGTCGACGAAGCAGATAGCGAGGATCACCGCGCCAACCACCATCGGCAATTGCGCGATCCAGAGCGGCGTCGCGTCCTGCCCCTGGCTGATGTCGTGCAACTTGCGCGACCAGTAAACCATCTTCACCGCATACCAGGCGAGATAGACGGAGGCCGCTGTGGCGATGGTCAGGCTCCACAATTCGGCCCAGTAGCGCCTGCGGGCGTCGAGTGCGTTGAACAGTAGCGACACGCGGATATGCGCGCCGCGGTTCAGCGCCTGTGCGAATGCCAGGAAGGATGCAGCGGCCATCAGATAGCCCGCATAGTCCGATGACCCCGGAAAGGGAATTCCGGTCCAGCGAGCCGCCATCTGCAGCACGATGACGACGAGCAGAAGCACCAGACAGACGGCGGCGAGCACCGCCGCGCCGTCATACAACGCGTCGAGCGCGCGTCTTGTCGTTTTCATGTCGTTCCCCGTTGACGGCTGTCGTGAGCGGGTTCGGCGAAAGGCCGGACCCGCTCGCACTGGGAGGGGATCACTTACCCTTGTAGGCGTCGATGATCGCCTTGCCGTCAGGTCCGGCGGCCTTTATCCATTCCTCGGTCATGGTCTCGCCGAAAGCGGCCAGTTCCTTCTTGAGCTGGTCGCCCGGAGGCGAAACCTTCATGCCGTGCTCGGCGAGCGTCTTGAGATAGCCACCGGCCTGTTCCTGCGATTTGGCGGTGCCTTCCTTGGCGATCTTCTCGCCGCAGTCCATGACGACCTTCCTGGTTGCGTCATCGAGCGCGTCGAAGGCGTCCTTGTTGGCGAAGACGACGTTGCGCGGGAGCCAGGCCTGGACGTCGTAGAAGTGGGTGAGGCTTTCCCAAACCTTGGAATCGACGCCTGTCGAACCCGACGAGATGAAACTCTCGGCGACACCCGTGGCCAGCGCCTGGCTGAGATCCGCGGCCTCGATCTGCACCGGCGCCATGCCGGCCAGTTCGGCGATGCGAGCGGTCGCGGCGTTATAGGCGCGGAACTTGATGCCCTTCAGGTCGGTGACCGAATTCACTTCCTTCTTGAGATAAAGGCCCTGCGGCGGCCACGGCACGGCGTAGATGTAAACCAGGTTCTGGCTGGCCAGGAGTTCTTCCATCTTGGGCCGGGCGGCGTTCCAGAGCTTGTCGGAATCCTCGAAGGAGGTCGCCAGGAAAGGAACCGAATCGATACCGAACAGCGGGTTCTCGTTGGCATGGGCCGAGATCAGGCGCTCGCCGATCGGCGCCTGGCCGGTCTGCACGGCGCGCTTGATGTCGTTGCCCGCGAACAGCGAACCGCCCGGATGGGTCACGATCTGGAGATTGCCGCCGCTGCCGTCGCCGACGCATTTGGCGAAGGCCGCACCGTTTTCCGAGTGCAGGTTCGTCGCCGGATAGGCCATCGGCATATCCCATTTTTCGGCAAGTGCGGCGCTCGCGGCAAAGCACGCCATGGCGGTCGTCGCCAGAAGTGTGGTCAGTCGCTTCATTTCGTCATGCTCCCATTGTTGATGCTGTTGGCGTGGCGTTTCTTGTTCCTTATTGGAACCGCACGGCGCAAGTGACGCAAGATTTAAGTTAGGCGTTCTTCTCGAAAGCGGTTGCACAACGATACGTCGGTTTTCGGCTCGCGGTGAACCGAGATGACGATGGCCGAAACCACCTTCAAGTCTAGGCGACCCATTCGGATACCGGCGCGGCAGCCTCGTCCAGCGGCTGTGATATGATGTCGACGAGCGTCGGACCATCGGCCTCGAGTGCCTCTTTCAGCACGGTTTCCAGCTTGCCGGGGTCCTCGACGCGCCAGTTCTTGAGGCCATAAGCCGCGGCGACCGCCGCATGGTCGGTACGGGTGAAATCGACATTGTGGAAGCGCGCGCCGAAGCCCGAGCGCTGGCCGGCCTTGATCCAGCCATAGACGCTGTTGGACATGGTGATGAAGGTGATCGGCATGCGGTAGCGGATGGCCGTCTCCAGTTCGCCAACGCTCATTCCGAAGGAGCCGTCGCCCATAACGGCGACCGTCTTGACGCCGGGGCGGCCGATATGGGCGCCCATCGCCGCGCCCATGGCGAAACCGAGCGCGCCGTGTGCGCGATTGGTGATGAAATGGCGGCCGGCGCTCGGCCAGCGATAATGGGCCGAAAAATAGGGGCACGGCGTTCCGGGGTCGGCGCAGACGATGGCGTCGTTGTCGAGCAGCGCCTGCAGGGTCGCGATCACCCGTTCGGGCCGGATCGGCATCTCATCGGATACCGCAAGCGGCGCATAGGCGGCCAGCTTGGCGTCCCAAGCGGCTTTGGCGCGCGCCGCGCCCGCATTGGAACCGCTTGCGTCCCGCCTTGACATCTCGGCCGCTATCGCCTCCAGCGCCAGCCTTGCATCCGCTGCGATCGCCACTTCGGTATTGTAGTTGGCGCCGATGACGGCCGGATCGGAATCGATATGGACGACCCGCATGCCAGATTCCGGATGGCGCCAGCGCTCGGTGGTGACCGAACCCGCGCGACAGCCGACGAACAGAACAAGATCGGCCTCCTCGACCACGGCGCGGGTCGACTCGACGCCGCCATTGGAACCGACCACGCCGACAGCACGCGGGTCGGTCTCGGCGATCGACCCCTGCCCCGAGACGGTCGTCGCGATCGGCATGTCGAGCATCGCCGACAGTTCTCGCAGCGCCTCCACCGCACCGGCGATGACGACGCCGCCACCACAGATGGCGACCGCTCTTTTTGCTGACAGCAGCGCGTCGGCCGCCGCCTCGACCGAAGCGGCGTCGGGTCCGGCGGGAAGTGCCGGAAACGTCTGGTGACGCACGTCAGCCCAGATTTCGTCAGGCGCGACGCTGGCCTTCTGTGTGTCAAAGGGTAGCGCCAGGTGGACCGCGCCAGGCCGCCCCGTCGTCATCTCGCGGAAGGCGCGGCGCAGCATCGCCGGCAGGCGTTGCGCGTCATCGAGCGAGGCGTTCCATTTCGTCACCGGCCGGAATAGCGCGACCTGATCGAGTTCGGTCAACGGATAGCGGCCGCGCGAACCGGTCGAAACGTCGCTGTTGATGGCAAGGATCGGGATCGAGCTTTCATTGGCCTCGACGAGGCCGGGCAGGATATATGTCGCGCCGCCGCCCGAGGGGCCTTCGCAGACCCCGGGACGCCCGGTGACGCGGGCATAGGCGTCAGCCATGTAGGCGGCATGACGCTCGTCGCGCGTCAGTAGATGGGCGATGCCGTGATCGAGCCTGTGAAGCGCATCGTAGAGCGGCAGCGTCGTGTCGCCGCAAAGGCCGAAGACATGCCGGACGCCATAGGCCTGGAGCATGCGGACCATGGCCTCGGCGCCGGTCATCGCGTTGGATCTGTGATGCGCATTCATGGACGGTGCCGCCAAATCTGCCCCACCATGCTGTCTCCTCGCGATGTCTTCCAAATCCGCCAACGAAACTGTATACAGCATTGAATACTGCTAGCTGGCATGAACCGAGTCAAGCGCGGCCGAAGGAATGAAGCAGGAAAACGAGACGGGCATGAACGACGGACTGGTCGAGACGCTGCACGCCGACATCCGGGCAATGGCGATCGATTTTCGTCTCAAGCCCGGCGAGCGAGTCAACGAGGTCGCGCTGTCGAAGCGGCTCAAGGCAAGCCGCACGCCGCTACGCGAGGCGCTGAACCGGCTGGTCGCCGAAGGATTTCTGACCTTCGAGCGCGGCAAGGGCTTCTTCTGCCGCAAGTATTCCGTCACCGAGGTGCAAGACCTCTACCAGTTGCGGCAGGCGATCGAACGCTTCGCCGTGGAGCGGGCCGTGCAACTGGCGGGTGACACCGAGCTTGCCGAACTGGCGGCCTTTCTCGACCGAACTGGTGAGGAACATGGCCGCTCGCTGGAAGACCTTCTAGCCTTCGACGAATATTTTCACGAGACGATCGCGTCGTTCTCGCGCAACGCCGAGATTGGCCGGGCGCTCGCCAACATCAATGCCCGAATCCGCTTCTTCCGTTGGGTAGACCTGGGCAGTCGGCGACTGCGCACGCAGGGCGAGCATCGCGCCATTCTCGAAGCTATCCGGGCACGTGATGCGGCGAAGGCCGTCGGGCTGGTCGATGGTCATATCGCCAAGCGGCGCGACGAGATCGCCGAGGCGGTCAAGGAGTGTTACGCCCGGCTCTTCGTCGAAGACGACTTCGTTCACCCCGCTTTCAAGACGATGGATCAGGCATGCGCGTAACAGGCGGAAAATCGATCTACGGCGCTTCGGTCGGTATCCTTATGCTCGACGCCCGCTTTCCCCGCATTCCCGGCGACATGGGTAACGCCACCACCTGGCCGTTCCCGGTTCATTACAAAATCGTGCGCAGCGCCACGCCCGATCGTGTCGTGCGCCAGGGCGCCGAAGGCCTGCTCGACAATTTCATAGAGGCGGCGAAAGAGCTCGTGGCGGACGGCGTCGACGGCATCACCACCAATTGCGGGTTCCTGTCATTGTTTCAGCAGGAGCTTGCCAATGCCGTCGGTGTGCCGGTGGCAACGTCGTCGCTGATGCAGGTCGCCATGGTCAACCGCCTGCTGCCCGTGGGCAGGCGCACCGGCATCCTCACCGTCTCGGCTTCGACGCTGACCCCGCTTCATCTGGAGAAGGCGGGCGTACCGGCGGGCACGCCGGTCGGCACGACCGAAGGCGGTCGCGAATTCACCCGCGCCATTCTCGGCAACGAACTGGAACTCGACGTCGACGCCGCGCGGCAGGACAATATCGAGGCCGCCGCCGCGCTGGTCGCCAAGAATCCCGACCTCGGCGCCATCGTGCTCGAATGCACCAACATGGTTCCCTACGCGACTGATATCCATGCGAAGACCGGGTTGCCGGTGTTCTCCATCGAGACTTTCATCCGCTGGTTCCAGGGCGCGTTGGTACCGCGGACCTACTGCTAATTCCGGCTTATCCGGCCAGCGCTATCGGAAGCGCGAGGCACGATAGGGCTCGACCGGGACGGCCGGAGCGCGGTCGCACACCATGTCGGCGACGATCCGCCCGGTGACCGGACCCGACGCCAGACCGACATGGCCGTGCCCGAAAGCATGAAAGATGTCGGGCGAAGCCGCCGAGCGGCCAATGACCGGCAACCCATCTGGGGTCGACGGCCGATGTCCCATCCATCGGCTGACGGATTCCGGCCGCACCGCGCCGGCCAGAGGCGGGAAGGCGCGCGCGAGATGGTCGAGCAGCACATCGGCCCGTCTCCAATCGGGGGTCGCATCGACCGCGGCAAGCTCGACCTGGCCGGCGGCGCGCAGTCCTCCATCGGTCGTCGTAATTCCCATCCTTCCGTCGCTTGGCATCACCGGCACGGCGAGCGCAATCGGCGGGTCGCTGATCTCGACATGATAGCCGCGCTCACTGACGAGTGGGACGTTGTCCCCGGCCTGCATTGCGAACCCTCGCGAACCGATGCCGGTGGCGATGATCGCCCTGTCGCAGGCGATGGTTCCCCGCGCGGCGGTGCTTACTCCGGCCAGGCGGCCGGATTCGAAGACGAAGCGGGTGGCCTGCGCCTTGACCACCTTGGCGCCGCACGACACCGCGTGCGCAGCCAGGGCCGCCACATAGGCGCCGGGGTCGAAGCAATGCGCGCCTTCGGTGACGTGGACCCCAAGCCTGTACCGCGGCCCAAGCGATGGCTCGAAGGCACGCAGTTCCGCTTCTTCGAGTTCGGTCCAGGCGACGCCGTTGTCGCGCCGCAGCCGCCAGGCGAGGCTTTCGGCTTCGAACGCGGCGCGATCGGGATAGGCGTAAAGCAGTCCCTTCTGCTGGATCAAATGCCCGATGCCGGCCTCACCTGCCAGTTCCCTGTGGCGGGCGGGCGCATCCGCCAGCAACGCCGAAAGCAGGCGCGCCGTCCTCTCCACCCGGGCCACGCTGGACCCGGCCTTGAGAAACCGCATCAGCCAGGGGGCGAGGCGGGGCAACGCCGTCCAGCGTATGGTCAGCGGCCCGAGCGGATCGAGGAGGAAGCCGGGCACCTTGCGCCATAGGCCGGGCATGGACATGGGAATGATCGACGCCGGGCTGATCCACGCGCCGTTGCCGAAACTTGCCGCCTGCCGTCCTCCCGGCTCGCCGGCCTCCACGAGGGTGACACGGCAGCCGGCGCGCAGCAATTCGATCGCCGTGCATGCGCCGACTATACCAGCACCGATGACGACGACGTGATGGCTCATCGACCTGCCTCCCAGGCGCCTGTTTTCCTGGCGTGTGTGCCCACGGCGCCTGTTCCCGCATCGGGCACCACGACCAGTTCCGCGGTCACGCAGATCGGATTCTCGCCGCGCACCAGCCTGCCACGAAAAATGACGCCTTCCATGTCGACGATGGCGATGTCGAGCCGCACAATCGGGCCGGCCGGCGTTTCCTCGAGCCGCCCCTCGGTGACGAAGAACTCGGAAGCGTAGGAGTGCATCGCCGGCCCGTTCTGGAACCGCGCCCCGTTCAGGCTGCCTATGCCGAGGATCGAAGCGCGGCGAATGCCGACACCGTCGCAGATCGCTTCCAGCGCGTATGAAATGTCCTGGTTCGGACGCAAGGTAACGGCGAGGGCCGAAGCGCCTCCTGCTTCGCTGCCGCCCACCGGTTCGGCGGCGAACAGCCGGAAATTCGTCTCGGGATCATGCCGCGACTCGAAGACGGCACCGCTCAGCCCGACACCGCGAACCCGCACATCTTCGGAGGGAAAACTCTCGGGCGACAGCATATGGCCGAGTGCTGATTGACCTGCTATCTCCCGCCACAGACCGTGGCAGTGGACAAAGCCGGCACCATCGCGTCGGCCGACGATCGCCGTCGCCCGCTGGATCGTGACGCCGCCTTCGGGCACGACCGTCGCGGAATACCAGGCAGCATGTTCGCGGTCCGGCGAAGCCGCCGGCAGTACGTAGCGGAACGGATCGAAGCGGCCGCCATCGATCTCGACACAGGCGCTGTCGCAGCCGGCGGCGGCGATCGCCTTCGCCAGCCCGGTTTCCACGGCTTCGCCACACGCCAGGATGAAGTCGAGCGGCACCGCCTTTGCCCAGGCGAGTGCATGCCGCTGCGGCGCGACCGGCCCCGGATGGACGATGGGCGGGCGGGCGCTCACGCCGTTGTCCCGGCGAGCAGGCCGCGCGTCTCCAGCGCTTCGCGCACCAGTTTCTTGGTGATCTTGCCGTAGGCCGATTTCGGCATTTCCTCGATGAAGATGAAGCGCTTCGGCATCTTGTAGCGGGCGAGCTTGCCGTCTAGGAAGGCGACCAGCTCGCCCTCGTTGACGATTGCCCCTTGCACCGCCACGCAGACGGCGATGCCGGCTTCGCCCCAGGCCGGATCCGGCACCCCAAGCACCGCCACCTCGCCGATCTTCGGGTGGGTGAGGATCTTCTCCTCGATCTCGCGCGGATAGATGTTGGAGCCGCCGGAAATGTACATGTCGGAGGCCCGGCCTGTGATGTAGAGATAGCCCTGCTCGTCAAGATAACCGAGGTCACCGGTACGAAACCATCCGTCGCGGAAGGCCTTGGCGTTGGCTTCCGGATTGTCGTAATAGCCGGCGAAGACGGCCGGGCCGGTCACGCAGATCTCGCCGCTGGTGCGGGCGGGAAGCTCGGCACCGTCGTTATCCTGGATGGAGATTTCCATCGCCGTGCGCTCGAAGCCGCACGTATTAAGGCGCATGCCCGGCCGGTCCTGCGCTTCGTGTTCGCCGGCCGGCAGCACGGTGATGTTGCCGGTGACCTCGCCGAGGCCGAAATACTGCACGATGACCGGCCCGAGCTTCGCCAGAGCGAGCTTCTGGTCTTCCCGGTACATCGGCGCGCCGGCATAGATCACGTAGCGCAGCGAGCCGTGGTCGGCGCTGTCGACGGCCGGATGCTCGACCAGGCGCTTCAGGATGGTCGGCACGGTGAACAGGTTGGAGATGCGCCAGCGCTCGACCAGCGACCATATCTCGGCCGGGTCGAACCGCTCCGACGTCGTCAGTACGGTCTTGGCACCGGCCGCCACCTGGGTCAGGAGATGCACGCCGGCGCCGTGCGACAGCGGGGCGACGACCAGCGAAGCGTCGGTAGGCGTGGTGCCAGGCATCAGGTCGCACAGATGGTTGGTGACGACGAAACCCATCTGGCCATGCGTCAGCACAGCCGCTTTCGGCCGCCCGGTGGTGCCGGAAGTGAAGAAGAACCAGCAGGGATCGTCACGCTCGACGGCTTCGTTGGGTACTACCCTGCCCCAATGTTCGGCGACGACGGCGTCGTAATCCTCGCCGAACCCGGCCTCGCCGATGGCAAGCGTAAAGGCCGGGGGCGTGGCAAGCGCGGCGCAGGCTGTGGCGTGCTCGGGAAAAGCGGCGTTGCAGATCATGCCTTTCGCACCGCTCGCTTCGGCCAGATAGGCAACCTCGGCCGGCGCTTGGCGGAAATTGGTCGGCACCCAGATCGCGCCCAGCCGGAAGCAGGCGAACATCGATTCCAGCATCTGGTTGCAGTTCTGCGACTGAACCAGGATGCGGTCGCCTTTCTTAACCCCGAAACGCTCGCGAAGCGCCGCCGCCATCGCGCCGACGCGCGTATTGAGTTCGCGCCATGACCAGCGCTGCTCGCCCCACACCAGCGCCGTCTCGTCCCCCAGCCGTCGTGCCGAGCGCGTCAAAAGATGAGCCAGGTTGGAAACCCGCGTCGAACGCGGCAGGGCCTCGTTTGCGGATGGCTCTTCGCCCACTTTACTTCTCCATCGGCCTTGCCGCGCCGTCGGTCCGGCGCGCGAACATGCGTTGCAATTTCGTGGTCAGACGAGCGGCCTCGTCCCGCAGGAGCGCGGCAAGGCTTTCCTGGCGTTGCGAACCCATGCGGCTGTCGATGGCGGCAAGGCTGAGCGCGCCGGCGGTGCGGCTATCCGGATAGCGCACCACCACCCCGATCGCCCATGAATTTGGCAGCACCAGCCCCGGATTAAGCGACCAGCCACGGGCGCGCGTCGCCTCGACCTGCTCGCGGATCACCTGCGGCGTATAATTCGGGAACCGGGCGCCGATGGCAGCCTCGTTCTCGGCGACGATGTGCTCGATCTCCTCGTCCGGCAGATCAGCCAGCAGCGCCATGGAGCCGGCACCAATGCCGAGCGGATGATGAGCGCCTGCTTGCAGGACGTGAGTGCGGATCGGGAAACGGCCCTCCTCGCGCTGCAGGCACACCGAAAGGTTCTGGCGGCGTATGGAGAAGAACGAGGAATCCTCGCTTTTGTCGGAGATGTGCCGCAGGCTTTCGCCGGTGAATTCGAGCAGGTTGTGGCGCGTGGCCGCCAGCGCGCCCATCAGGAAGGCCTCCTCGCCGAGATGGTAGCGCCGGTTCCTTGCGTCCTGCTCCACCAGTCCGGCCCGCATCAGCGCCAGCAGCAGGCGTCGTGCCGTCGGCTTGTTGAGCCCACTTTCGGCCAGCAACTCGGAAAGGCCGATTCCGGCCTCGGCATTGCGGCGCACGATGGCCAGAAGACTGAGCGCGCGGTCGACGCTCTGCGCGCCGGTGATCTCCCGCGTCACCCCCATGCTATGCGGTTCTTCCTACCAGCCATAATATGGACCATCAGCACGCTTCTTTCATCCCAAATCATATTCGCATCGCACTTACGGCTGCGCAAGCGCACCCTTTGCGCTATTCTTGCCCCCGCAACCGAGCCGGATGGTCCATATTGTGAACGAAGGAGGGACGCACCCCATGCCCGGACGCATGCAAAACAAGGTCGTGCTCGTCGTCGGCGGCGGCGCACCGCCGGAGGGGCTGAACAACGGTAAGGCGGCCGCCCTGCTTTATGCGCGCGAAGGTGCAACCGTCGTCGTCGCCGACCGCGACCTTGCAGCAGCAGAACGGACTCGCAGCGAGATCCGGGAGCAAGGCGGCGACTGCATGGCGGTCGGCACCGACGTGACCAACAGCGCCAGCCTGGAACGCGCCGTGGCCGCTACTCTTAACGCCAGTGGCCGCATCGACGTGCTGCACAATAATGTCGGCATCGCCGCCACCGGCGGGCCGGTCGAAACCAGCGAGGAGGAGTGGAACCGGATCATCTCGGTCAACCAGACCGGCGTGTTCCTCGCCTGCAAGCATGTTCTGCCGGCGATGATCGAGCAGGGCTCAGGCGCTATCGTCAACATCTCTTCGGCCGCCGCGCTGCGCTGGATCGGCTTCCCCTACGCCGCCTATACGGCCTCGAAGGCCGCCGTGCTGGCACTGACGCAGAACATCGCCCTGCAATACGCCGGCCGAGGCATCCGCGCCAATTGCGTGCTTCCCGGCCTGATGGACACGCCGATGATCCGCGAACCGCTGGCGGCCTCCTATGGCGCCGATGTCGCGACGATGCTCGCCAAGCGCAACGCCCAGAGCCCGACGGGAAGCATGGGCGACGCCTGGGACACGGCCTATGCCGCGCTGTTCCTGGCTTCCGACGAGGCGCGCTACGTCAACGGCACACATATCATCGTCGACGGCGGGCTGACCGCACGTTGTTGCGCCTGATGACGCTCAAGCGGCCTACAGGAAGCCGATGGAAAACCAGAGAACCACCGCGATCACGATGACGCCGATGCCCGCGCGGATCGAATCGCCGGCATGGTCAGGGCGGCCGCGGTCACTGCGGTCGTTCCAAGAAAATCTCTGCGCGTCAGTCCAGCCATCGGCTCCTCCCAATTCGACGGCGCCGTAATTCGCCACGGCACCATTCCGCGAATCTCTTCGAGGTCCATATAGTGGACCTTCTCCTCTCCCGAAGAATGCTTTTATTTTACAGAATACGGCAGAGCCGCAAGCCAAAAACGGCGAGGCGATGCAATTGCGGCATGGAGCGCTGTCATTCCATTCCACATTCCACATTGTGGACCTTGCATTGAGGAGCGGATGTCACGCAACGGCATAAACCCAACCGCAAACATTGCTGTCCGATCCTTTTTCGGATCGGACAGCAATGGGCGGGCTATACCGACTGTGAAGAAGCGTTCAGGTGTTGTCGGGACCTCCAGCCGTGGGGAAACGGCGGGCGAATTCCTTTTCGTGGCCGGCAGCAAGAAGCTTGGCTTGTTCTACGCAACGCTCCCGCTGGACGCGACCGTCGAACTGAAGATACTCCTCGACCGGGAAGCCGGTGGATGCGTCTAACGCAGAAGCTGATCGAGTAGCGAGTCGATGCCCCCTTCTGTCGAAGAGCCGGGCGCCGCCTGCGGTGCGGCGGGGTCCGGCATGGGCTGGGTTGCTGCCTCGGACGCATTCCCGGCTCCCGCGGGCACGCTGCCCGTTGAAGGATTTGCTTTCGTGGCCTTGTTCTTGAGAAGCTCGCCGATAATGGCCTTGGCCGTGCCTTTCGCATCGGTGGGCTTGTCGGCGTTCTGTTGATCAGCTCCTGCGCCGTCGCCCCTGATCAGATCGCCGATCAGATCGGCCGCTCCCTTGCCGGCTTCACCAGATCCTGCCTGACCCGGAATCAGCTTGTCGAGGCCGAGCTTGCCTGTCGGCAGGCCGAGGCGGTTCAGGGTTTCCAGCGCGCCCTTCGGATCCTTCAGCAGTTTGCTCAGGTCCGGATAGATGCGCGGCGCAGAAAGCGAACCGTCGATAATGACCGGCACGCCGATGCCCTTTGCCGCAATGTCGCCGCCTTGCCCGGAAAGCGAGGCGACGACCCTTGGATTGAGATTGATCTCAAGCGTCTGCTCGGCAAGATCGATCCTGCCGGCACCGTCCATCCGCACCAGCGGGCCGAGCAGGCTGATGTCCTTGGTCTGCGCGATACCGTTCTCGATGGAAAAAGACGCGCCGAGTTCAGTGAATGTCGTCTTCTTGTTCTCGTCCGGCTTGAAGCCGCTGGTGAGCAATCCGACCAGATTGTTGTAGACTTCCGCAATGTCGATGCCGCGCACGGCGCCATCGCTGAACTTGACCGAAGCCTTGCCGTCAAGCGACCGCCCCAGGGTCTTGGTGGTCTTCCCGGCTCCCGAAACGGCGATATTCGTATTGAGCTTTCCCTCCAGGCGATCGAACCCCGCCGCGTCGTGAAGCAGCGATGCTGCGGCCGCGCCGGCAATCGCCATTTCCAGCTTTAGGGACGGGACATCGCCGGAGCCGTCGGCGGTCAACTCCGCAGCGAGCGTGCCGCCGTAGAAAGGGCTTTGCGGCACGGTCAGACCGGCAGTTCCACCGGACACGACAAACGTTGTTTTCACCGGACCGGCAAAGACCTTGCCATAGCCGATCTTGTCTGCCGCAACATCGATCCTGGCATCCAGCCCCTTGAGGAACGAAAGGTCGACCGGGGCGTCGCTGGAGCCGGCGGGGCTTTGCTTCTTCGAGGCTGCTCCACTCCCCTCGCCCGCGAACGCCGCGAAATCGAGCTTCGCAAACTTGAGCGACGTGCGGACGCTGAGCGGCGCCCCGAGCTTGAGCGCCCCTTCGCCTGAGGCCTTGACCCCGTTCAGCCCGACATTCGCCTTCGTGAAAGACACCCCTTGCGGGCCGGCGTCTATGGTGCCTTTGAAGGCGAAATCCTGCAGTCCGGTGGAGCCGCCTTGCCCCAGCCAAGTGAGAAGCCTGTCGAGCGAGGGCGATGTGGCGGAAACCTGGCCCTTGAATGTGCCGCCGCCGCCCGCCGTGCCGTTCACGCTGGCGCTGAGATATTTCGACGCGATGGAAAGGCTGACAGGTCCCGTCGCCTTGGCAATGGAGGGGCTGGACAGGAAATCGGCCGGCGCAACCCGCGACTGGAAAGAGACCTGCTGCCCTTGCCAGGTGAGTTTGCCCGCCATGTCGACCGGCTTGTCGATGCCATGAATCTTCGCATCGAGGCTCAAGCCGGTTATGTCGCCGATGGCGCCGCCTTTTTCGCCGGCGAGGGTCGCCAGCGGAACCTTGCCCTGGCGAATGCCCACGGTCCCTCGCAGATTGAGGCTCTCGCGCATCCCGGCCGCGGTCGACCCGCGAAAGGCGAAGGCCGTATCGACGGTCACTTTCCCCGACAGCGGAACCGATTGGCCGAGAAGCTTCGCCATCGCGCCGACATCCAGTCCGGAACTGAGAACCTTGCCCTGGAAGGTGGGCGAAGCGTCAGTCACATCGGTTGAAACCGAAGCGGCGATGCTGCCTGCATCAAGGCCGAGATGCTCCAGGCTTGCCTCGAGGTGCCCCTTGCGCAGGGTCGCGGCGAGTTGCACGTCGGAGGCGGCAAGCGCGCCGCTGACCAGTTGATCGACCGTGACGCTGATGTCTGCATCCACGTTCGACAGCATGGCGAGGTTGGGCCCGTTCTTGTCGGCGGGGGCGGCCTTCCCGCTTGCGGCCCCGTTTCCGGCATCGGCCAGGGCGCCGATGTCGACGCGCTTTGCCGTCAGATCGGCCAGGAAACGGTATCGCTCCCCCGGCATAAAAAGGGCGTCCAATTGGAAAGCCTGACCGCCGAGATCGAACTTGCCACCCCTGACCTGATAGCTGCCGTTCTCGTTCAGCCTGATCTCGCCGCTCGCCTTCAAGGATGCGAGCAGCGGCGATGGCGCCGGCTCGATTTTCGCGTCGAGGGCAATTTGGGCCGGCTGTCGTTGGAGGATGGGCCTCAGCGCGGAAAGCGTTCCGTCCAGTTGCACGCGGCGTCCATCCTGCGTGGCTGCGAGCGAGAAAGCGAGTTCGTCATCGAGATCCGGCGCCTTCAAATCCGCATCGATTGCGCTGACGGTGCTTGCAGTCCCGGCTCCATCGATGGTGAGACTGCCGTTTTCAATGGTGATGCGGTTGACGGCCAACCGTTCCAGCGTATCGACAAGCGAGGCGAAGGGATCGTTTTTGGCTTGGCCGGACGGCGCAGGCGCCGCATCCGCATTGGCGGCCACAGCCGGCGATTTGATGCCGATGGTCGGGTCGGCCAGCGCGATGGATTGGATTTCGAGCTTGTCCGACCACAGCGATGAAAGCGTGATTGCGGTCGAAAATCTTGGGACCTTGACGGAAACGTCATCCTTGTCGGTCGAAATGGCGATGTCCCTGGCAACCACCGCCAGGCGGGGCAGGAACGACAGCCTCACCGGACCTTCCAGGCGGATATCCATGCCGCTTGCGGACGACAGTTGCCGACCGAGTTCGGAGCGGGCCCAGTCAGTCGAAACCAGGGCTGGAAGCACGAAAAGCAGCCCGGCAACAACGGCTGCAACGACAATCAGAGCGGCGGCAATTTTTCTCATATCGATCACCAGCATGATCGGAAAGAATCAATGCCACCAACCATACATCAGCACATGGCGGATTTCACAATTGCGCTGCGTCAATCGGCGTGAGGCGACAACCTTCCACGCTGCGCTGCAGGAGCCGTAAAGGGTGCGAGCTCCCGCGCGCAGATGGCGACAGTCACATCGCCGGCTTAGAACTTACTC
Organism: uncultured Mesorhizobium sp.; assembly: GCA_964490065.1. Taxonomy (GTDB): domain Bacteria; phylum Pseudomonadota; class Alphaproteobacteria; order Rhizobiales; family Rhizobiaceae; genus Mesorhizobium. The sequence continues at coordinate 34,282 of CAZBBT010000005.1, forward strand.
ACCCGACCAGCCGATGCGGTTGACGAATATGTTCTCGTTGGGCGTCGGCGTGAACTCCACGCCCTTGGCCGCGCCGTAGATCACCGAAGCCTGATAGAGCGGCACGATATAGTTCTGCTTCGCCACGATCTCGTGCACGGTCTTGTAAAGCGCGATGCGCTTGTCCGTGTCGATCACCGAGCGGGCCTCGTCGAGCGCCTTGTCGACTTCCGCGTCCTTGACGTTGGCCCAGCCGCTCGATGAATGCAGGATCGGGTACATGATGCCGTCGGCATCCTGGCAGCCGCATGACCAGCGGCTGAAGGCCGACTGTGGAATGCTCTGAGGGCCGGACTGCATCTGTTGCAGCCAGTTGCCCATGTCGGTCATTTCGATCTTGGGCTTGAAGCCGACGTCCGTCAGCATCTGCTGGATCGCCTGAACGATGCGCTGGTCGTAGACCGGCGCGGTCAGGATGGAGAATTCCCGCTTGGCCTTATCGCCGGCCTCGGCAACGAGCTTCCTAGCATTTTCCGGATCGTAGGGCGGAGCCTTGATGCCATCCACCCAACCAACATGCGCCGGCGAGGCGAGTTCGGGGACCGGCCGCTCGTAGCCGCCAAGGATGCCGTTGACGATGCCCTCCTTGTCGATCGCTTCCGCGGCGGCCAGCCGCATGTTCGGATCGTCGAAAGGCGGCTTGGTGACGTTCATGGCGAAATAGGCAACACGCTCGGTTCGCGCGGCGACGACCTTGGCCTGCCCGGACGCCTTGATCTGGTTGGCGAGGTCGCTATCGATATTGGTGACAAGATCACTGGTCCCGGCAAGCAGGTTGGCGACGCGCGTGGCCGCATCCGGCACCGCGCGGAACGACACTTTCGGGAAGGCGCCTTTCGGGCCCCAGTAGTCGTCGTTGCGCGTCACCACCACCTCGACGCCGCGCGTCCAGTGGTCGAATTTGTAGGGACCGCTGCCGACGGGATTGAGGTTGAACTCGTCCTTGGATTCGGCCTCGACGACATGCTTCGGCACGATCGACAGTTTCGTCAGTTGCGCCAGAAGCACAGGATAAGGCCCGTTGGTGGTGACCATCACCGTGGTCGGGTCCTTCGCCACGGCACCCTTGATCTGGTTGAACTGGCTGAGTTGCGGGCTGGCGAATTTCGGATCGGTGATGCGCTTGATTGAGAACACCACGTCGTCAGCCGTCAGCGGCTTGCCGTCGTGAAATTTCACATTGCCGCGGATCTTGAACTCGATCTCAGTGTCGGAAAGGTATTTCCACTCCGTGGCGATCTGCGGAACGATCTTGCCTTCGTCGTCACGCGTGATGAGGTTATCGAAGATGTTGCGGTAGACGTTGAAGCTGTCGGGGTTCCACTGCACATGCGGATCGAGCGAGTTCGGCTCGCCCACGAAGTCGATCACCAGCATGTCCTTGGCGGACGCCTCGACCGTTCCGATTGAGAAATTCATCGCCGCAGCCATCAGCGCGGCAAGCACTATCCTATGCGTTTTCATGGTTTCCTCCCACTTTGTCGCGGCCTCGGCCGGGAACGCCCGCGTCGATCTTTCGTCAAACTGACATCTTAGTTCATCTTTATGCGGGGTCAGTTTATGAGATTGACATGTCATGAAAGCGGATGCAATCGTGATTGTCTACGGCTTGGAAGAGCGGCTGCGACCACGGACGGCGCAGGCCTCCGGGCCGGCCGGGAGGACCGAAGCAGACATGCTGGACAATGACGCCTACGCCTCGCCCAGCCCTGCCGCCGGCAAGGGAGACGCCGCGGAGCGCGCGCTGCGGAGCGCCATCGTCCACGGCATCCTTCGCCCCGGCGAGCGGCTTTCCGAGGCCGGCCTCGCCGATGAGTTCGCGCTCGGCCGCGGCGCGGTGCGGACGGCCCTGGCGCGGCTGCAGGTATCCGGCTTCGTTTCCGCCAGCGCCCGCAGCGGCTGGTCGGTGGCGCCGATCTCCGCCGGCGAAATCCGCGAAATCGTGCTTGCTCGCCGGCAGCTCGAGCCGCTGCTCGGGGCAGTGTCGCTCGGCGACGGCGACAGCGCGCGGCTGGAAAGGCTGGCCGAGATGCAGGCGGCGCTGGCGCGGCGCGACGACCATGCCGGCGACATGCTGCCGACGATCCGCCGCTACGACCGCGATTTGCTCGAACTGCTGGCCGACCGGCTGGCGATGCCGACGATCTCCTGCTGGCTGCATGATTTGTGGGACCGATCCAGCCGGCTGGTGCTGTTCTTCGAGGCGCGCGGATCGGCCAGGCTGGCGCCGCCGGATCGAAGCGGTCTGATCGCGGCGCTCGCCGAAGGCCGGGGCGCCGAGGCGGCCGCGCAGGTCAGGAAAACGATCGCCGCGCTGGAGAGCTTCCTTCTCGGGCGCTTCCTGGAATCGGAGGCGACCGTCGCCGCGCCGGCCGGGCGGCGCGTCGCCGCGCGCGCCGACGCCGCGGCCAAGTCGACCAATCCAACGCAAAGACAAATCAGAACAGGGACACTCGACGATGTCTAGGACCGAACGCCTGCTTGCCGCCGCCTCGTTATGCCTTGCGCTGCTGGCCTCGCCGCTGACCGGCGCGCCAGCCTGGGCGAAGGACGCGCTGACCATCGACCTGGTCAGCGAGCCGTCGTCGCTCGACCCGCAGAAACAGTGGAATCCCGACAGCTACTACGTCTACCGCAATATCTTCGACAACGTGGTCACGCGCGACGATGCCGGCAAGATCGTGCCGCAGATCGCCACCGAGTGGAACTACAAGTCCGACACCGAAATCGCCTTCACCATCCGTGACGACGTCAAGTTTCATGACGGCACGCCGCTGACGCCCGAAGACGTTGCCTTCAGCGTCAACCGCATCATCAACCCGAAATTCGCCAGCCCCCAGCTCGGCCAGTTCAACAAGATCACCTCTGCCGAGGTCACCGGCGACCATGAGGTGACGCTCAAGACCGACGGCCCCTACCCTGTCTTGCTGGCCCAACTGGTCAAGCTCTCGATCGTGCCCAAGCATGTGGTCGAGAAGGTCGGCGACGATGCCTTCAACCTGGCCCCCGTGGGTTCCGGCCCCTACAAGTTCGACAAGTGGCAGCGCGGCGTCTCCGTCACGCTCAAGCGCAATGACGACTATTGGGGCGACAAGGGTGCCTTCGCCAGCGCCGAGTTCCGCGCCGTTCCGGACGCGGCCACACGCGTCGCCGACCTTCAGTCGGGGGCTGCCGACCTCGTGGTCACGCTCGATTCCGATCTCGCCGCCCAGCTCGAGGGTTCGGGCACGGCCAAGCCGCTCATCGCGCTGACCGAGCGGGTCGCCTACATCAAGCTCAATCCCACGCTTGCGCCGTTCAAAGATGCGCGCGTGCGCCGGGCGGTTGCCCATGCCATCGACAAGCAGGGGCTGGTGGACGGCATCCTGGGCGGCTTCGACAAGCCCGCCGACCAGATGGCCACCCCCTCGCATTTCGGCTATATCGAAGGCATCAAGGGCAATGCCTACGACCCCGAACTGGCCAAGAAGCTGATCGCCGATGCCGGCGTCTCCGGCACCCACCTCGCCTTCGCCACGTCGCCGACCTTCGACCAGCGCATCGTCCAGGCCATCGCCCAGATGCTCACCGATGTTGGCCTGCCTGTCGACCTGCAGCTCACCGACATGGCGACCTACCTGAAACATGTGCAGAGCGATCCCGATAAGCAGCCGATGATCTCCTTCGGCCGCTGGTCCTGCGCCTGCCAGGACGTCGACGGCGTGCTGTTTCCACTGCTGCATTCGTCGAGTTCGTGGTCCTCGCTGAGAAATCCGGACTTCGACAAGCTGCTCGATACCGCCCGCAACACACTGGACGAGAAGGAGAGGCTCGACGCCTACAGACAAGTGAGCGAGTTCGTCGCGGCGGAGGTGCCGCTAGTTCCGCTCTATCAGGCAGCCGTCATCTATGGCGCGGCGAACGGACTGAAATGGCAGCCGACTGCCAACGAGAGCATGTTCCTCAATCGCATGAGCTGGACCGACTGAGACCCGGCAAGGACGGCACCGGTGTCGGCGTTCTTCCTGAAACGGACTTTCCAGGCCGTGATCGCGGTGCTGGGCGTCATCACGCTGATCTTCTTCCTGCAGCGTCTTTCGGGAGACCCGACCCTCTTGCTGGTGCCGCAGAATGCGACCCAGGCCGATATCGACGCGCTGCGGCATTCGCTCGGCTTCGACCGGCCGCTGGCCGTGCAATATCTCGAATTCATGCGCAACCTGCTGTCCTTCGACCTCGGCCGCTCCTACGTCCAGAACATAGACGTCACGACGCTGATCTGGAGCCGCCTGCCCTACACGCTGATGCTGGCCAGCGGCGCGCTGGTTGTGGCCTTCGGCATCGGCATCCCGCTCGGTGTGCTGATGGCGGTGCGGCGCGACAGACCGGAAGCCAGGCCGATGATGGCGTTGGTGCTGGCGTGCCAATCAATGCCGACTTTCTGGAGCGCCATTCTGATGATCATGGTCTTCGCCGTCTGGCTGGGCTGGCTGCCGCCGTCCGGCGCACGCGAACTGTCGAGCCTGATCATGCCGTCGATCGCGCTCGGTATGCTCTCCATGGCGACCTTCGCGCGCGTCTCGCGCACCGCCGTGCTGGACGAACTGGAGAAGGACTATGTCCGCACCGGCCACGCCAAGGGCCTGCCGATGCGCCGCATCGTGATGCGCCATCTGCTGCGCAACGCTTCGATCCCGGTCGTCTCGGTCGGCGCGCTGGAGATCGCCAACCTGCTGGCCGGCGCCGTCATCACCGAGACGGTGTTCGCGTGGCCCGGCCTCGGGCAGTTGACCGTGCAGGCGATCAACGCACGCGATTTCCTCGTCGTGCAGGGCGTCGTGCTGCTCGGCGCCGTCACCGCCATCGTGCTGAACCTGATCGCCGACCTGCTCTACAGCCTGATCGATCCGCGCATCCGACTGGAGGGCGGCCGCTCATGACGGAGATCGCTGCCGCGCCCCGCAAGCCGTTTCGCTCCAGGCGCATCCCCTGGGCGATGACGCCTTTCGTCGTGATCCTCGCCCTGCTGATTGCGATGGCGGTCTTCGCGCCGCTGGTCTCCCCACTCGACCCCAATCAGCAGAACCTGCTCGCGCGCCTGAAGCCACCGGGCTTCGCGTCGCGCGGTGTCACCTATCTGCTGGGCTCCGACGAACTGGGCCGCGACGTGCTGAGCCGCGTCATCTACGGCGCGCGAGTTTCGCTGCTGGTCGCCTTCGCCTCGGTCATCCTGTCGGGCATCTTCGGCAGCCTGCTCGGCATGGTCGCCGCCTTCTATCGCGGCTGGGTCGAGACGATCATCATGCGCATCGTCGACATCGTGCTGTCGATCCCGGCGATCCTGCTCGCCATCATCACCGTCGCGGTGGTCGGCCCCAGCCTCTACACGGTCGTCGTCGTGCTGGCCTTTACCCGCTGGCCGCGCTACGCCCGCGTCGCCTACGGCCAGACGCTCTCGGTCGCCAACATGCCCTATGTGCGCCTGTCGCGCTTCATGGGCGCCCGCTGGCCGCGCCTGCTCGGCCGTCACCTCCTGCCCAACATCGCCGGGCCGCTTATCGTGGTCGCGACGCTGGAATTCGGCCTGATGGTGCTGTTCGAGGCGGGCCTCTCCTTCCTCGGCCTCGGCGTGCAGCCGCCGACGTCGAGTTGGGGGGCGATGCTGTCGGTCGGGCGCAACTACGTCGCCACCGCCTGGTGGATCGCCACCTTCCCCGGCCTCGCCCTTTTTCTCCTCGTTCTCTCCATCAACCTGATCGGCGATTACACGCGTGACCGTCTCGATCCACGTTCAAGGTAGCGTCCCATGAATTTCGAAAACGAGTTCGTTGGCAGGAAGGTCGTGGTCACCGGCGCCTGCGGCATCATCGGCGGCTGGATCGCCGAAGCCTTCCGCGACAACGGTGCGCGGCTCTGCCTGACGGATCGCGACGGGGCGAAGCTATCGGCTGTCTACGAGAAGCTTGGCGCCGCTGAAGGCAGCTTCTTCCATGCCACCGACCTGATGGACGCGAACGCGCTCGCGGCCTTCGCCGACGAGGTGAAAAAGCGCTGGGGCGCGCCGGACATCGTCGTCAACAATGCCGGCATCTATCCGTCCGGCTTCCTGCTCGACATCGGCGTCGATGACTGGGACGCCATCATGGGCGTCAACCTGCGCGCTCCCTTCATCCTGTCGCGGCTGTTCGCCCTGCAGATGATCGAAGCCGGCAAGCGCGGCTCGATCGTCAACATCTCGTCGGGCGCCTCCCGCAAGATGCGCACCACGGTCGTGCCCTACTGCGTGTCGAAGACCGCGCTCGACCGGTTGACCAAGGGCTTCGCGCTGGAACTCGCCGAATACGGCATCCGCGTCAACGCCGTGGAGCCCGGCTTCATGGCGGGCAGCGACACCAGCCCCCTGCCCGAGGAGCATGTCCGCACCGTCACCTCGACGATCCCGCTCGGCCGTCCCTCCTCGCCGAAGGACGTGGCCAACGCGGTGCTTTACGTCGCCTCGGAGGCCGGCGGCTATGTCACCGGCGCGACGCTGACGGTGGACGGCGGCAATTCGATCGGCTCGCTGGCCGTGTTCCAGGACAAGAAGAAGGCGCTGTAAGCGGCGGACGGGGCAAGAGTGCATAGGAAAGCAGAATGACAGGTTCTTTAAAACAAACGGGCGTGGTCGCCTCGCCGTGGCCTGCCTACGAATGGCCACACGGGAAACGCTCGGCGGCGCTTTTGTCGGTCGACGTCGATGCGCACTCACCCTTCCTGTGGTCGCTGCGCGACGGCCTGCCGGAACGGCTCGGCGGCATCGAGATCCGCCGCTTCGGCCCGCGCACCGGCCTCTATCGTCTGCTCGACCTGTTCGGCCGCTACGGCTTCAAGGCGAGCTTCTATGTTCCCGGCTTCGTCGCCGAGACCTGGCCGGAGATCCTGCCTGCGATCGTAGGAGCCGGCCACGAAATCGGCCTTCATGGCTATTTCCATGAGATCGTCGCGGATGCCTCCGACCAGGAGTTCACCGAAGCGATCGAAGCAAGCCTCGACCTGTTCAAGAAACAGGTCGGCGTCAGGCCCGTCGGCTTCCGCTCTCCGGCCTGGGAAATGACGCCGCACATGCTGCGGGAGGTGAAGCGCTTGGGCCTCGCCTATGATTCCTCGCTGTCCGGCTTCGACCATCCATACGAGATCGACGGCGTGACCGAGATTCCCGTGCAATGGGCAACCGACGACGCCATCTTCTTCAAGTTCGAAGGCGGCGGGCGCGACAAGTGGCCGTTGCAGTCCGGCCGCGCCGTGCTGGGGGACTGGCTTTCGGAATGGCGCACGCTGCACCGTTTCGGCGGCCTGTTCACGCTGACGGTGCATGACTGGATATCCGGCCGCGCCCAGCGCATCGCCCTTCTGGAAAAGCTGCTCGACGCCATCGCCGCAGAAGGCACCGCCTGGGTGGCGACCGGTGCCGACATCGCAAAGCATCACCAGAATTCGCCGAACAGCGGCCGCTTCAGCGTCGAAGGCGCGGTGCCGCAACCCATCGGTCCTCGCAGGTTCGGCCAAGCCCATGGGTGAGCATTGGAAAGTCCGCAAACTCGAGCGGCGCACCGACAAGGGCTTGGTCGCGTGCCAGAACTGGCTGGCTGCCGAAGCCGGTGCCGCCATGCTGGCGCGTGGCGGCAATGCCGTGGACGCTGCCGTGACGACCGTCTTGACGCTGAGCGTCGTCGAGCCATGGCTCTCGGGCATCGGCGGCGGCGGCTTCATGCTCAGGGCCGACGGCGAAACCGGCGCGGTCGATGCGCTCGATTTCAATGTCACTTCGCCGCGCCGTCTGAACCCGGCCGACTACCCCCTTGTCGCCGGCCGCGACGGCGACTGGTTCGACTGGCCCGCGGTTCAAGGCGATCGCAATCTGATCGGCTACGGATCGATCTGCGTGCCCGGTACCATCGCCGGCCTGGCGGCGGCGCTTGAGCGCTTCGGCACGATCAGCTTCGCCGAGGCCCTGCAGCCGGCGATCGAGCACGCCAAGCGAGGCCTCGTGCTCGACTGGTACACCGTGCTTTGCCTGGCCATAGATGCCGAAGGGCTCGGCCGCTTCCATGCTTCCTCCGAACTCTTCCTGACCGACGGCCGCGCCCCGCGCGTGCCCGAACGCGGCGCGAAAGCGACCTTGCCGATGCCGCGCAAGGCCGAGACGCTGGAGCGCCTGGCCCGCGTCGGCGCGCGCGACTTCTATGAAGGCGAGACCGCCGATCTCATCGTCCGGGAACTCCAGGAAGGCGGCTCGCCGATCACCGCAAGCGAGATGCGCGGCTATCAGCCCCGCTGGTGCAAACCGCTTGAAACCGACTATCACGGCTTGCGCGTCCATGCGATGTCCGGCCTGTCGGGTGGACCGACCATGGTCGACGCGCTGTCGGAACTGGACAAGACGCTGAGGCCGGGCGGCGATGCGCTTTCGGGCCAGACGGCGCTCGCTTTCGCCCGTGCCATTCGCCGCGCCTCGGAAAAGCGCCTGCGCACGCTGGGCCACGCCAGCGGCGAAAGCTGCACGACCCATGTCAGCGTGGTCGACCGCCACGGCACCATGGTCGCGTTGACCAACACGCTTCTGTCGCGCTTCGGCTCGAAGGTCGTGCTACCGTCGACCGGCTTCCTGCTCAACAACGGCGTGATGTGGTTCGATCCGCGGCCGAACCAGCCCAATTCGATCGCACCCGGCGTGCGGCCGCTGGCCAATATGTGCCCGTTCGTCGCCACGGTAGGCGGCAGGCCGCGCCTCGCGCTGGGCGCTGCCGGCGGGCGCCAGATCATGCCGGCGCTTGTGCAAATCCTGTCCTATCTCGCCGTCTTCGGCCTGTCGCTGGAAGACGCGCTGCACGTGCCGCGAATCGATGCCAGCGGCGTCACCATTCGCGTCAACCGGCTGGCGCGGCCGGACGTGGCGACGCGGCTGGCGGAGGAGTTCCCCTTCGAGATCGTCGAGGATACGCTCTATCCGGTGAATTTCTCGGTGCCGTCCGCGGTGATGCGCGTCGATGGCGAGAATGTCGGCATGGCGCATCCCAATCACCCCTGGGCGGCTGTCGGGGTCGAGGGCGCATGAAGAGAAATGTCCTCACCGTCGAGGATCTGAAAGTCACCATCCACGGCCAACCGGTCGTCGACGGCGTCGGCTTCCATGTCGCCGAAGGGGAAATCCTCTCTGTCGTCGGCGAGTCCGGCTGCGGCAAGTCGATGACGGCCTTCGCCGTGATGGGGCTGCTGCCCGAGGTCGCCAGGCTCGAATCCGGCAACATCCGGCTGGGTGACGTCGACCTCAGGGCAATGGCGGAAGGAAAACGCCGCAAGCTGCGCGGCGACGACATCGCCATGATCTTCCAGGAGCCGGTCGCCTCGCTCAATCCGCTGATGAAGGTCGGCCGCCAGATCGAGGAAAGCCTGATCGTCCACCGCAACCTCACCCCCGAGGAGACGCATCGCGCGGCCATCGCCATGCTGGAGGAAGTCGGCATTCCGGAACCCGCGCTGCGCTTCGAACAATATCCATTCGAGCTCTCCGGCGGCATGTGCCAGCGCGCCATGATCGCCATGGCGCTGATCTGCAAGCCGAAGCTCCTGATCGCCGACGAGCCGACCACCGCGCTCGACGTCACCATCCAGGCGCAGATCCTGGAACTGATGAAGCATCTGCGCGATACCACCGGAACGGCGATCCTGCTTATCACCCATGACATGGGCGTGGTGGCCGACATGGCCGACCGCGTCGCGGTCATGTATGCCGGCCGCATCATCGAGGAAGCGCCAGTCGAGGCCATCTTCGCTCGCCAGGAACACCCCTACGCGCGCCTGCTGCTTTCCACCATCCCGCGCCTCGACGGCACACCCAAGACAGTGCTGCCGACAATCGAAGGCTCGGTACCGGACATCGGCGAATGGCCCACCGGCTGCCGCTTCAACCCGCGTTGCCCGCTCGCCGACCGGCAATGCGTCGAGCGCCAGCCACCGCTCGCCCCGCGCGCAGACGCGGGTACTGCCGCCTGCTGGCACAGCGACGGAGTGGGAGCGATGCTGTGAGCGCGCCGCTTCTGTCCGTCCGCGACCTCAAGGTGCATTTCCCCATCCGCGGCGGGCTGCTCGGCCGTCCGGTCGGCTGGGTGAAGGCGGTCGATGGCGTCGATCTCGACATCGCCGTCGGCGAAAGCGTGGCGCTGGTCGGTGAATCCGGCTGCGGCAAATCCACCCTCGGCGCCGCCATTCTCGGCATGCAGCGCCCGACCGCAGGCACGATCAGCTTCGAAGGCAAGCCGACCATGCACGGCGAATTGGAGACCATTCGCGCCCTCTCCCGCGATGTCCAGATCGTCTTCCAGGACCCGGTCTCGGCACTCAACCCGAAGCTGACGGTCGGCGAAAGCATCGCCGAGCCGCTCGCCATCCATGGCGTCGGCAACGCCAGGGAGCGCAAGGAACGCGTCGGCGAACTGCTGAAGCTGGTCGGCCTGCAACCCAGCCACGCGGCGCGCCGGCCGAGCGCCTTCTCCGGCGGCCAGCGCCAGCGCATCGTCATAGCCCGCGCCCTGGCGCTGAACCCGAAGCTGCTGATCCTCGACGAGCCGGTCTCGGCGCTCGATGTATCGATCCGCTCGCAAATTCTCAACCTGCTGCTCGACCTGCAAAAACGGTTGCATCTGTCCTATCTTTTCATCAGCCACGATCTTTCGGTCGTGCGCCATTTCGCCGACCGCGTCTTCGTCATGTATCTCGGTCACATCGCCGAAACCGGCAGGGCCGGCGATGTCTTCGCCAACCCTGTCCATCCCTATACGGAAGCCCTGCTCAGTGCCGTGCCGCTGCCCGACCCGGCCGCGCAGCGCGCGCGCCGCCGCATCGTGCTCAAGGGCGACCTGCCGAGTCCGGCGAACCCGCCGAAAGGCTGCGCCTTCGTCACTCGCTGCCCGGTGGCGCAGCCGGTCTGCCACGAGGTGCCGCCGTCGCTGGTTGTGGTCCGAAACGACCATCGGGCCGCCTGCCATGTCCGCGCGCCCCACGGCGGCAATGTCCCGGCAGGCCCAAGGGCAGATTCGGTCGCCATGGACAAGCACGGAGCGCCGACGTGATCTCCATCACCGGACGCGCCATCAATACGCCCGACGCGACGACCCGTCGCCATGCCGATGCCTTGCCGGCCATCCCGTAACGTCAACCGCCGCTCAGACGCAGCAATAATGAATACCGCTCGGCGGCATCATCCGCTCCGGCGATCCCGGTATACGTTCAGCCCGCCTATGAAAGGTCCCGTCACAGCCGGGCCAAATTACAGAATGATTTCGAAAAGCGATTATACATCAATCTCTTAGAGATTGATGGTGCCCAGAAGAGGACTCGAACCTCCACTCCTTGCGGAACACGGACCTGAACCGTGCGCGTCTACCAATTCCGCCATCTGGGCTGGTGGCGCCCATGTAAGCGGGCGCACCGGCGCTGTCAACGCGGTTTTTCGAAATGAGGGATTGAGGCAGTAGGGCAGTAGGGCAGTAGGGCAGTAGGGCAGTAGGGCAGTAGGGAGATATTCGCCGCAGGGCGGTCTCGGCCACCTATTGCCTTATTGCCATACTGCCCTCCCCTACAGCACTTCCTTCGAGGCCACCGTGGAATCGGCGTTGAGTTGGTAGACGATGGGCACACCGGTGCCGAGTTCGAGCTTGACGATCTCCTCGCCCGACAGTCCTTCCAGCGCCATGATCGTGGCGCGTAGCGAATTGCCGTGCGCGGCCACCAGCACCGTGCCGCCCGAGAGCACATGCGGCTGCAGGTCGTGCAGGTAATAGGGCCACACACGCGCGCCGGTATCTTTCAGGCTTTCGCCGCCTGGGGGCGGCACGTCGTAGGAGCGCCGCCAGATGTGAACCTGTTCCTCGCCCCACTTCTTCCTGGCGTCGTCCTTGTTCAGACCCGAGAGGTCGCCGTAGTCTCGCTCGTTCAGCGCCTGGTCGCGGATGGTCCTCAGGTCGCTCTGGCCGATTTCGTCGAGGATGATCTGGCAAGTCTTCTGCGCGCGCTTCAGCACCGACGTGAAGGCGATGTCGAATTTCAGGCCGCGCGCCTTGAGCTTCTCGCCGGCGGATTTCGCCTCGGCGATGCCCTGCTCGGTGAGATCCACGTCGCGCCAGCCGGTGAACAGGTTCTTGAGGTTCCATTCACTCTGGCCGTGACGCACAAGCACGAGGGTTCTCGACATGTTTTCTCCCTTTTAAGGTGGATGGACGTCAGCTCAGGCCGAGCACGTCGCGCATGGAATAGAGGCCCGGTTTCCTGCCGCGCGCCCATAGCGCGGCCTTCACGGCGCCGCGGGCGAAAATCGTGCGGTCCTCGGCCTGGTGCGACAGCACGATGCGCTCGCCCGGCCCCGACAGGTAGACGGAATGCTCGCCCACCACCGAGCCGCCGCGCAGCGCGGCAAAGCCGATCGTGCCCGGCCGCCTTGCGCCGGTATGGCCGTCGCGCGACCGAACCGCATTGTCGGCGAGCGCGATCTTGCGCCCCTCGGCTGCCGCCTCGCCCAGCAGCAGAGCCGTGCCCGACGGCGCATCGACCTTGTGGCGGTGGTGCATTTCCAGAATCTCTATGTCGAAATCCTCCGGCCCGAGCGCCTTCGCCGCCTGTTCGACCAGTATGGCGAGCAGGTTGACGCCGAGGCTCATATTACCGGACTTCACGACGGTGGCGTGCCGGGCGGCGGCGGCGATGGCGGCATCGTCCGCTGCCGAGCAGCCGGTCGTGCCGATGACATGGACGATGCGCGCCTGCGCGGCATAGCCGGCGAATTCGACGGTCGCGGCAGGCGCGGTGAAGTCGAGCACGCCGTCGGCCTTGGCGAAGGCCGGCAACGGATCTTCGCCGATCGTCACGCCGAGCCTGCCGACGCCGGCAAGCTCGCCGGCATCCTTGCCGAGATGCGGTGAGCCGGTGCGCTCGATTGCCCCGGCGACGCGGGCGCCTTCGGTCGCCGCAATGGCGCGGATCAGCGTCTGGCCCATGCGGCCAGCCGCGCCGACCACCACCAGTCCCATCTCGCTCATGCCTTCCTCCCTGCCGCTGCCCCGGCACGGCGACGTGGCCGGTTGCCGACGGCGTCGTCGCCGCCCGATCCCGCCTGCCGGTTTCCAGTCTGGCCCGCGTCATCGTCGGCGACAAGGCCGAGGCCCTTGCCGCCCTGCATGCGATGGAAGCGCGCGTAGGTGCCGTCGGCATCCGCCATCAGCACCGCATGCGTTCCTTCCTCCACCAGCCGGCCCTGTTCGAGCACGACGATATGGTCGGCATTGACCACGGTGGACAGGCGATGGGCGATGACGATGGTGGTGCGGCCTTGCATGATCTCGGTCAGCGCGCGCTGCACCTTGGCTTCCGATTCGTTGTCCAGCGCCGATGTCGCCTCGTCCAGCAAAAGAATCGGCGCGTCGCGCACGATGGCGCGCGCGATCGACAGGCGCTGGCGCTGGCCGCCCGAGAGCGTGACGCCGTTCTCGCCGACCGGCGTGTCGTAGCCGTCCGGCTGCTGGCGGATGAAGCCGTCCGCTTCGGCCAGAGTAGCGGCCCGTTCGATCTCGGCGTCGCTGGCCGTCGGCCTGCCGTAGCGGATGTTGTCGCGGATCGTGCCCTCGAACAGATAGGGCTGCTGCGAGACATAGGCGATCGATTGCCTGAGCGATCGCTTGGTGATCTTTGCAATGTCCTGCCCGTCGATGGTGATGGTGCCGGCGTCGACGTCGTGGAAGCGCTGCAGCAACGCCACCAGGGTGGACTTGCCAGCGCCCGACGCACCGACGATGGCCGTGGTCTTGCCGGCGGCGGCGGTGAAGCTGAGGTCCCGGAGCACCGGCACGTCGGGGGTATAGGCGAAGGACACGTGGTCAAAGCGCACGGCACCACGGCTGATCGCCACGTCGGCGGCGTCGGGCGCGTCCCGCTGCTGCGGCTCGATGTCGAGCAGCTCGTAGATCATGCGGGCGTTGACCAGCGCGCGTTCGATACCGACCTGGGTGCGGGCAAGCCGCCGTGCCGGATCGTAGGCGAGCAGAAGGGCGGTGATGAAGGCCATGATGTCGCCGGGCGGGTGATTGTCCACCGCCGCGCGCCAGGTCGCATAGGCGACCACGCCGGCCACCGCCAGGCCGGCGAGCATCTCGCTGACCGGGGTGAGCCGCTCGGAGACGCTGGCGATCTTGTTGTAGCGTCCCTCCGCCCGGTCGACGAGGCCGGCGATGCGGGCCGCAAGCTGGTCCTCCATGGTGAAGGCCTTGACGACGGCGATACCCTGCATCGATTCCTGCATCGCGCCGATGAGGCGCGAATTGATCTCGACGGATTCGCGCGCGACGGAACGCACGCGGCGCATGATGTAGTTGACCGCCCAGATCAGCGGCGGCCCGATGATGAAGATGCTCGCCGCCAGGAACGGCTCCTGGTAGATCATCAGCGCGATCAGCCCGACCAGCGACAGCAGATCGCCGGCGGTCGATTTCAGCGTGATGCTCAAAAGATCGCGGATGCTGTTGACATTCTCGTTGATGCGCGCGGCGAGCTGCCCGGACCGGGTCTCGCTGAAGAATTCGACGCCGAGCCGCATCAGATGCTGGAAGATGCGCTTCTGGTAGCGCGCCACGATCGAGTTGCCGATCCTGGCGAGCGTGACGCCCTGGCCGTAAGTGGCGAGGCCGCGCACGACGAAGATGGCGACGATGGCGCCGCAGATCAGCGGCGCGCGCTCGAAGCGGTGCGCGACGAAAAGATCGTCGATCAGCGGTTTCATGATCCAGGCGGCCAGCGCCGTGGTTGCCGAAACCAGGATGAGGCAGAACGCCGCCAGCGTGTAGGGGCCGCGATAGCTGCGCCCGTTCTCCGCCCATATCCTTCTCAGCACGGCGTAGGCCTCGCCGCGGGCCGGCTTTCTGGCTGAGGTCTTGCTGAGGCTCAAGTTCGGTTCCGCGCTGTTGTCCGGATCGCCCGGCGGGCGTCCGGCACCCTCATAGCGTCATAGCCGCCGATTGCCTATGGCCGATGCGCAACGCACTCACCGTCCCGCATTCAGCCTTTCCAGCGGCGTCCGGCGGTCTGGACACCGAACAGCGAGGGTGTGCGGGCATAGGCAGCCAGTCCCAGCAGCGCGGCAAGCGGGTGAGTGATGACGTAGACCGGCATGTCGCGCATCAGCGCACTGTGCGGTGCCTTGTCTTCGAAGGCGACGCGGAAATCGCCTTCCTTCAGCGCCGGCACGATCTTCTGCGCGATGCCGCCGGTCAAGAAGACGCCACCGCGGCTCATGAACACCAGCGCAAGATCGCCCGCGGTGCGGCCAAGGCAGGTGACGAACAGCGAAAGCGCTTCCTCCGCGACCGGATCGGTGCGGGCCAGCGCCGCCGCCGTCACCTCGGCCGGCATCGTGAACGGAGCCGGCTTGCCATCGGCTCGGGCGATCGCGCGGTAGACATTGACCAGGCCGCGCCCGCACAGGATCTGCTCGCCTGAGATGCGGCCCTCGATCTTCTCGATATGCGGGAAGATCTCGAAATCGCGCGGCGTGCGCGGGCCGATATCCATGTGGCCGCCTTCGCCGGGGACCGGGATCCAGTGCTTGAGGGCATGGACGAGCCCGGCGACGCCGAGGCCGGTGCCAGGTCCCAGCACGACCCGGCCGGCATTCGGCTCGGGCGTGCCGCCGCCGATCTTTTCCATATGCTCTTCGCCGAGTGCCACGACCGCAAGCGCCTGCGCCTCGAAATCGTTGAGCACGACGATGTCGGACAGGCCCAGATTGGCCAGCATCTGCCGCGGCTTGACCACCCACGGGCAGTTGGTGAGGTCGATCTCGTCACCATCCACGGGACCGGCCACCGCGAGCACCGCGGAATTCGGCCGTACCGAGGAGCGGTCGAGGATCGCAGCCTGGATCGCCTCGTCGATCGTGGCGAAATTGGCGGTCTGGACGATCTGCGGATCGCCAGCCTCCGAATTGGCATCCAGCACGATGGAGAAGCGCGCGTTTGTGCCGCCGACGTCGCCGATCAGGATCGGGAATCTCAGCACGGTCTCGTCATCGCTCGCCATTCCTCTCCCCGAACTCGCGGCCACGGGCCTTCAAATCGGTTGAAGCTATAGAACGCTTCCGCCGTGACATGAAGCGTCCGGAAGAAACAAATCCCGATTCGAAAAAGCTCAGCTTCCCGGCCTTGGCCGCGGCAGCGGAACGCCGATTTCCGGCGTTTCCACAAAGGCACTGGCGGAGAACGGCACCACGGCGCCGGCGGCCACCGGCGTCGGTGGCTCAGGCGCAGCCATCACGGCGACGGGTGCATTGCTGCCGCCCTTGAACAAGGCCGCCTCGAACGAGGGCGGGCTCGCCTGATCGAGCACCGCCTGGCACTGCTTCGGCAGGCTGGCCATGGTCATGATGTCGCGTGCCTTGGGTGCGGCCGGCTTCTTGGCCGGCCGCCACGGCTCGTCGGTGAACCACCAGGCCAGCGACTTGTCGCAGCCGTCGCCGGTCCCGGTGCTCTGCTGCGGCTTGCAGTTGGGCGAACCGGGCTGGCAGCCGATGCGAACATGGAAATGCTCGTCATGCCCCCAGAACGGTCGAATCTTGTTCATCCAGGCGCGATCGCCGGTGACGGTGTCGCACAGCTTCTTCTTGATCGCGGGATTGACGAAGATGCGCTCGACTTCCGGATAGCTGGCCGCCCGCCTGAGCAGCCGGGCATAGACCGGGTCCCAGCGCCTTTCGTCGAGCACGTTCTTGGTGCCCGGCTTGAGCAGCGATTCGGCGCCGACCTTCTCGCGTCCGGCCAGGGAATAGGGCGTCGAGGGCATCGGCTTGAACCAGATGTCGGCATCGAGGCCGATCTGGTGCGAGGCGTGGCCGGTGCGCATCGGCCCGCCGCGCGGCTGCGAGATATCGCCCACCAGCAGGCCGTTCCAGCCGTCCGCCGCCGCGTCATGTGAAAATTTCTCCAGCAGCGCGATCATCGCCGGATGGCCCCAATTGCGGTTGCGCGACGGACGCATCACCTCCCAGGTCGGCCCGTCCAGCGGCAGGCCGACGCCGCCCGCGAAACAGCCCTTGGAATAGAAGCCGATGGATTGCGGCGTGACCGCAGAGGGCAGTTGCTTGGCGCTGAATAGGTTCTTGGCCAGTTCCGCCGCGGAGACCGGCTCCGTGATCAGGACCGGCAGGGCGAACGCCGCAACGATCGCGCCGAAACGGGTCGCATGGCCGGAAAAAGACCGCATCTTCATCCTCTCAATGTCCCGCCCCGACATGATTCACCTTGGGCCGCGATGGTTACCCGGACCTTAACGGTGCCGGACAATAGCATGACCCATCGTCAGGGTCCGATCACAAGCGCTTCATGGGCGCTTATGGACGCTTCATCGGGCTGCGCGCCTCGCCATCGGCCCAGTTGCCCGCTGTCCACATGGCCTCCGATGCCGTGCGGTAGTCCGGAAAGCGAAAGCGATAGCCCGCCTTCCTGATCGCCGCATTTGAGACGCGCTTGTTCTCGCCATAGAAAGAGCGGGCCATGGGCGAAAGTTGGGCGGTCTCGAAAGGAATTTCCGGCGGCGGCTCGACTCCCATCAGCGCCGCGGCATAGGCGACCACATCCTGCGGCGGAGCGGGCAGGTCGTCGGTAACGTTGAAGATTCCGCCCTGCGCGCGCTCGGCCAGATGCCACAGCGCGCCGGCGATATCCTCGACATGGATCCTGTTGAACACCTGTCCGGGCTTTATCAGCCGCTTCGCGGTGCCGTTGGCCAGGTTGACGAAGGCATTGCGGCCGGGTCCGTAGATGCCGGAGAGTCGCAGCACCGCGACCGGCAGCCCCGTCTCCTTGCCAAGCTCGAGCCATTGCCGCTCCGCCTCGACGCGCAGCCGGGAGCGGTTCGAGACCGGCCGGCATTCGGATGTCTCGTCCACCCACACGCCGCCGTGGTCGCCGTAGACCCCGACCGTCGAGAGATAGCCGATCCAGCGCAGGGCCGGCATTTTTTCCTCGATCGCCGTCCGCGCCACAACGAGCGCGGGGTCGCCGGCGTCACCGGGCGCGATCGAGACGACGAGATGCGTTGTCGTCAGGAGTTCTGCCGCGACTTCCTCGGTTGACGAACCGTCGAACAGCAGCGGCTCGATGCCGGCCTGCCGCAGCGCGTCGAACTTTTGCCGCGAGCGCGTGGTGCCGGCGATCTTCGCACCGTCCGCGTTGGCGCGCGCAAAGGCCTTGCCGGAATAACCGGCGCCGAAAATGAATACTTTTACTCCGGTCACGCCTGCGTCTCCATGGCCTCGTCCATTGCGGTCCGCCATTCGTCCCGAACGCTTTCGTCGGTTTCCTCGCTACGAGCCCGATTGCCGAGCGCGGAGAATTCCCGGCCAGGCAGAAGTCGCGACAATGCCCACACGGCCGCACCGCGCACAAGCGGCGAGGCGTCGGAAAGCAACGCGTGGACGGAAGCGGCCAGGGCCGGTTCTCCCGAGTTGCCGGCCGCGATCAGGACATTGCGGACGAAGCGGTCTCGGCCGATCCGCTTGACCGGCGAGCCGGAGAACAGCGTGCGGAACGTAGAATCGTCGAGGGCAAGCAGGTCCGCCAGTTTCGGCGCGCGCAAATCGTCGCGGGCGGCGAGCTTGGCCTCCGAGGCGGCGTGCGCGAACTTGTTCCAGGGGCAGGCCGCCAGGCAGTCGTCGCAGCCATAGATGCGGTTGCCGACGGCCTCGCGGAATTCGTGCGGGATCGGTCCCTTGTTCTCGATGGTGAGATAGGAAATGCAGCGGCGCGCATCGAGCCGGTAGGGCGCCGGAAACGCATCGGTCGGGCAGGCATCGAGGCAGGCGCGGCAGGAGCCGCAATGGTCGTCCTCGCGCCGGTCGGGTTCCAGTTCGGCCGTGGTGAAAATCGTGCCGAGGAACAGCCAGGAACCATGCTTGCGGCTGACCAGGTTGGTGTGCCTGCCCTGCCAGCCGAGGCCGGCGGCTTCCGCCAGCGGCTTTTCCATCACCGGCGCGGTATCGACGAAGACTTTCACGTCGCCGCCGGCGCGCGCCACGATCTTGCCGGCGATTTCCTTCAGCCGGCCTTTCATCACCTCGTGATAGTCGCGGTTCTGCGCATAGACCGAGATCGCGCCGCGATCCGGCCGGCCGAGGATATCGCGCGGATCGCGGTCGGGACCGTAATTCATGGCCAGCACGACGATCGAGCGCACCTCGGACCACAGCGTCGCCGGATCGGCGCGGCGATCGAGCGTCTCCTCGATCCAGCCCATCGAACCGTGGAAACCGGCGGCGACGAATTCCTTCAGCCGCGCCGGCGCCTGCGGAATGGTATCCGGCGTGGTGACGGCGACGGCCTCGAAGCCGGCGGCCCGCGCCTCGCGGTCGATCAGTTGACGCAGCTTGCGAGGATCAGAAATCGAGGTCCGCATAATGCGACACAGGCGAAAGGCCGCGCACCCGGTCGGCGAGTAGCGGCCGGAACGACGGCCGTGACTTCAGCCGGGTGTACCACTCGCGCGCCGCCGCATGTTCGCGCCAGTCGATTTCGCCGAGATAGTCGAGCACCGACAAGGTCGCGGCGGCGGCAAGGTCGGCATAGGTAAGACGCTCGCCAGCCAGCCAGTGGCGGGTCCCGGCCAGCCAATTGGTGTATTTCATGTGCTGGCGGATGTTGGCGCGTGCGGCGCGGATGGCAGTCGAATCGGGCGAGCCACCGCCGGCCTCCGCCGGCATGTGCGGTTTCAGGACCCGCTCACGCACCAGATGGCGGGTGACCTCGCTCTCGGCCTTGACGAGATACCATTCGGTCAGCCGTCGGATCTCGGCGCGCTCCATCGATCCTTCGACGAACAGGCGCTTGTCGCGCTTCAGTACCCCGCGCGTCTCGTCGAGATATTCGGCGATCACCGAGGCGCCGACGATCGGCACGTCGCCTTCCGCCAGCAGGATCGGCAGCGTGCCGGCGGGATTGAGCGCCAGGAATTCCTTGCGCCTGGTCCACGGCTTCTCCTCGACCAGCGCCAGTTCCTCGCCGAACTCGCCGAAGGCAAGACGCACGAACCGGCAGGAGGCGAACATGGGATGATGAAAAAGCGTCAGCATGGTACCGCGATTGATATGCGCTCTGGCGAATCGCCGGCCGCATCGATAAACCTTGGCCGCGACCGTCGGGGTCGGCAAGGGCACAGCGACCTATAGGGTGACTCCCGTGCCATGACAACTGTCCCATGACAGGCAGCGCCTGCCGAAGCTGAATGCGAGAACCGCCCCGTGGATACCCATGTACTGATCGAAGCCCTGTTGCTCGGAATGCTCGAGGGCTTTACGGAATTCCTGCCCGTGTCCTCCACCGGCCATATTCTCCTGGCCGGCCACTTCCTCGACTTCAACTCCACCGGCAAGGTGTTCGAGGTGCTGATCCAACTCGGTGCCATCCTCGCCATCCTCAGCGTCTATTCCGGACGCTTCTGGGCGTTCCTGCAGGGCCCCGATGCCTTCCGCCGGCTGATCGACGCCGCGATCGGCGTGGTGGCGGGCATCATCTGGCTGGCCGGCTGCGGCTGGGAACTGCTGGTGTCCGCGGTGCGCCGCAAACGGCCGAACCTGTTCCTGCCACCGCAATTCTCGGACGATCCCGCGGTCAAGCTGATCGTCGGCATCATCATCGCCTTCCTGCCGGCGGCGGTGATCGGCGCCCTGCTGCACGATTTCATCAAGACGGTGCTGTTCGAGACGCCGAAGCTGATCTGCATCATGCTGATCCTGGGCGGCATCGTGCTGCTGTGGATCGACCGGCTGGAACTCAAGCCGAGACTCCATGACGCGGCGTCGCTGCCATTGCCGGTGGCGTTCAAGATCGGCCTGTTCCAGTGCCTTGCCATGATTCCCGGCACGTCACGCTCGGGCGCGACCATCGTCGGCTCGCTGCTGATGGGCGTGGACAAGCGCGCGGCGGCCGAATTCTCCTTCTTCCTGGCGATCCCCACCATGCTCGGCGCGTTCACGCTAGACCTGATCAAGAACCGCCACCTGCTCTCGGCGACGGATTTCCCGGTCATCGTTGTCGGCTTCCTCGCCGCCTTCATCACGGCGCTAATCGTCGTGCGCAGCCTTCTGGCCTTCGTATCGCGTCACGGTTACGCGCTGTTCGGCTGGTGGCGGCTCGCCATCGGCACTTTGGGCCTGGCCGCGCTCTTTATCTGGGGGTGAGTGGCCGTCCGGCGAAGCCGGAGAAAGCGATCCGGTCAATCCATCGCAGGACGCGGGCGCCCAGGTACAGCGTCTGCCGAATCAGCTCTCGGCGTTGCCGGCGACCTTGCCGCGCTGGAACTGCCCGGCAGGGCGGAAGCGCCACAGATAGCTGGGCAGGATCGTGCCGATCGCCTGAGGCGTCGGAATGCCGATGCCGGCCAGCGTGCGGCCGACCTTTTCGGCTTCGTCCGAGACGATATTGTGTTCGCGAAGCTGCATCACCTGGTCGCGCGTCAGCAGCGGATTGGGCAGAAGGCCGAGGATCGAGGCCTGCAGATTGGCCAGCCACCACGGCACCGGCACCAGCAGCCGCTTGCGGTCGATCGCCTCCAGCAACTCCTCCATGCACTCGCGGAAGGTGAGCACCTGCGGTCCGCCGAGCTCATAGACACGGCCGCCCTCGACATTGCCGTCGACCGAGCGCGCGATCGCCTCGGCGACATCGCCGACATAGACCGGCTGGAATTTCGTCTGCCCGCCGCCGATCAGCGGCAGGGCCGGCGAGACGCGCGCCATAGCGGCGAAGCGGTTGAAGAACTCGTCCTCGGGGCCGAAATTGATCGACGGCCTGTAGACGACGGCGTTCGGGATCGTCTCCAGCACCGCCTGCTCGCCGCGTGCCTTGGAGCGGGCATAGGCCGAGCCGGAGTTCAGGTCCGCACCCAGCGCCGAGACGTGCGTCAAGCCGGCGCCGACCGCGCGCGCGGCCTCGGCGACGGCACGGGCGCCGAAATCATGCACGGCGTTGAAGGTCTGGCGGCCGCTCTCGTGCAGGATGCCGACGAGATTGATTACGTGGTCGGCATCGCGCACGGCGCGGTCGACCGACCAGCGCACGCGCAGATTCGCCTGCACCGGCTGGATCTGGCCGACATTGCCGAGCGGCTGCAAATGGCCGGCGAGGTCGGGACGGCGCACTGCGGCGCGCACGCGGTAGCCGCGCTTGGCCAATGCCCGTACCACGTGCCGACCGACAAAGCCCGAACCGCCGAAGACGACGACGAGTTTCGGCGTTTGCAGGATTTCGGTCATGGCTGGCTCCGGCTGTGGCCAATCGGCACTGGCTGAAGCCGCTTCATAGTCGCTTTCGCGGCGAAGGCAAAGGGTGTTGACGCCCGATCCGGCCGGGACAATCGCATGCAGCGCCGTGCCTTCGCGCGTAGGCTTTTTCCGCGGAGGGAAGAAAGGGCGTCGTCCCGTCGTTCGCAGCCCGTGGCGATCCTGATCCGAAACACCGAGACGCGCTACGGCTGGGCCGCGATCCTGCTGCACTGGCTGATCGCCGTCCTGTTCATCGGGCAGTTCGTCCTCGGCCTGGCGATGGAGCGCATCTCCAGCCAACGCACGGCCTTCGAGCTGATCCAGTGGCACAAATCCTTCGGCTTCCTGCTGCTCGGGCTGGTGTTCATCAGGATCGGCTGGCGACTCGGCAGCGTGCGGCCGGCGCTGCCGGAAACGGTCGCGCCGTTCGAGCGGCGAACGGCGCCGCTCGTGCATGCGCTGCTCTATGCCGCGCAACTGGCCATACCGCTCAGCGGCTGGGCGCTGGTCTCGGTTTCGATGCTGGAAGTGCCGAGCGTGCCGTTCGACCTCTTCGTCATGCCGAACCTGCCGCTGGCCGCTTCGGACAATGCCGAAGCGTTCTGGTCGGCAGCGCATGAATGGCTCGCCTGGACGGGCATGGCGCTGGTCGCGCTGCACGTCGCCGCCGCGCTGCGGCATCATTTCCTGCTCCATGACACCGTGCTCGCACGCATGATCGCGCCGGCGCCCGGCGACAGTTCGCGGGAATAGACCTGACCGGTGCGTCGTTCTTGTCGATAAGGCCGGCCGCGATCGGCCGGCATCTCAAGGACCATAGCCATGTATGTCCGCACGCTGGCGCTGCTCGCAGCGCTCTCATTCCCTGTTCCCTACGCTCATGCCGACGTTTCGCTCGGCGATGCCGCCGGTCGCTACACGATTCGCGCGAGCGGATCGGCCATCCGCTTCACCATCGCCAAGCTTGGCGGCGGCGGACTTTCCGGCGCGTTCGGCCGTTTCTCCGGCAACATCCGCATCGACGGCGCCGATGTCGGCCGCTCCAGCGTCGAGATCACCATCTTCCCGGCCAGCGTCGGCACGGGCCAGCGCCGCATCGACGCCTTCCTGCGCTCGGATGCCGTGTTCGACAGCGCCAACGCGCCGGAAATCACCTTCCGTTCGACCAACGTGAAGCGCATTGGAGACACCACCGCCCTCATCACCGGCCGGCTCACCGCGCGGGGCAGGTCGTCCTCCGAGAGATTCACGGCACGGCTGGACAGCCTAAAGCGCGGCATCCTCGCCTTCCATGTCACCGGCAAGGTCCTGCGCTCACGCTACGGCATGGATGTCGGCACGCCGATCTATTCCAATGTCGTCGACTTCGACATGACGCTGACCGGTCGGCGCGGCTGACAGGCAGCGCCTCCGCCATTGGCATCGGCATCGATTTCGGGCACACCTTCCGGCGAACGCGAATTGCAGGAGAAAACGATGTTCCGCTGGGGTGTTCTGTCGACGGCCAAGATCGGGCGCGAGCAATTGCTGCCAGCCATTTCCGAGGCCGAGAACGGCGTGCTCTCCGCCATCGCCAGCCGAGACCTCGCCAAGGCGCGCGCGCTGGCCGGCCGTTTCGGCGCGCCACACGCTTTCGGCTCCTACGAGGAGCTTCTGGCTTCGCCAGAAGTGGACGGCGTCTATATCCCGCTGCCGACTTCGCAGCACGTCGAATGGACCGCCAAGGCGATCGAGGCAGGAAAACACGTGCTGGTGGAGAAGCCGCTCGCCCTCGACGCAAAGGACATCGAGCCGCTCATCAGGCTGCGCGACGCCAGGAAGGTGCTGGTTTGCGAAGCCTTCATGGTCGTCTACCATCCGCAATGGATCAAGGTGCGCGACCTGGTGCAGTCCGGCGCCATCGGCCGCCTGCGCCATGTGCAGGGCGCCTTCAGCTACTACAATGTCGATCCCAACAACATGCGCAACAAGCTTGATCTCGGCGGCGGCGCGCTGCCCGACATCGGCGTCTACCCCACCGTCTCGACCCGTTTCGCGACGGACAAGGAACCGAGACGCGTGCAGGCGACGATCGAGCGGGACGAAAAATTCGGCACCGACATCTACTCCTCGATCCGCGCCGATTTCGGCGATTTCGAGCTGTCCTTCTACCTCTCCACGCAGATGGCGGCGCGGCAGACCATGGTCTTCCACGGCGACAAGGGTTTTATCCAGGTCGCCTCGCCATTCAACGCGGGGCTCTACGACGACCACCGCGTGGAGCTCTACAACCGGAACCATTCGGAAGCGCAGGTCTTCCGATTCCCCGGGACGCAGCAGTACCGGCTGGAGGTCGAGACCTTTGCCCGGGCGGCACAAGGTGGAAAGGACCGCGTCTTCACGCTGGAGGAATCGGTGCTCAACCAGAAGATGATCGATGCCATCTTCCGGGCCGGAGAGAAGGACGGCTGGGAAACGGTGTGAGCGGATCGAAGGCCGGCGGAAGCCGGACAGCCCCTCGCCCGCCCGGCTTGCGTCGGCAAAACCCGTCCGTATAGTCGCCTCCGGTTGTGGCCTGCCGCAACGCCGGGAGAGGCATCTTGAACAGCGGTTTCGTCTGCGCGGTCGACGTCGGCACGGGGAGCGCGCGCGCCGGCATCCTTGACGCCGGCGGAAGGCTGCTTGGCCGCGCCGAGCAGCCTATTGCCATGCACCAGCCGCGGCCGGACCATGCCGAGCACGATTCGCAAGATATCTGGTCCGCCGTCTGCGGCGCGGTGCGCAAGGCGCTCCACAGGGCCGGCGTGGCGCCTGCCTCGGTGGTCGGCATAAGTTTCGACGCCACATGTTCGCTCGTCGTTCGCGATGCCGCCGGCGGCCAGCTCGGCGTCTCGACAACCCGCGAGCCGCGCTGGGACACGATCGTGTGGCTGGATCACCGCGCGCTCGCCGAAGCCGACGAGTGCACGGCGACCGGCCATGCGGTGCTCGACTATATCGGCGGCGTCATGTCGCCGGAAATGCAGACGCCCAAACTGATGTGGCTGAAGCGCCATCTGCCCGGGACATGGGATAAAGCCGGCCATCTTTTCGATCTCGCCGATTTTCTGACCTGGAAAGCGTCCGGCTCGCTCGCCCGTTCGCAATGCACGCTGACCGCCAAATGGACCTATCTGGCGCATGAGGAGACCGGCTGGCGGCGCGACTTTTTCGCCCGGGTCGGCCTGGACGACCTTTTCAAGCACGCCGCCCTGCCCGAGAAGGCCAGTCCTGTCGGTGCCGATCTCGGCCCCCTCCTGCCGGAAGCGGCGGCGGCACTCGGCCTGCCAGAGAATTGCCGCGTCGGCGCGGGTCTCATCGACGCCTATGCAGGCGCGCTGGGCGTGCTCGGCGGTTTCGCCGGCAATGCCGGGAATATCGGCCGGCACCTGGCACTGATCGCCGGCACATCGAGCTGCGTGATGGCCATGTCGCCGCGGCCGCAACCCTTTCCCGGCGTGTGGGGTCCCTATTATGGCGTGGCGCTGCCGGGTCTCTGGCTCTCCGAGGGCGGGCAATCGGTCACCGGCGCGCTGCTCGACCACATCATCCGCTGGCACGGCGCCGGCGGCGAGCCGAATGCCGCCATGCACGGCCGCATCGCCAAGCGCATCGGCGAGTTGCGCGCGGTGGAAGGCGACGGCTTTGCCGCCCGGCTGCATGTGTTGCCGGATTTCCACGGCAATCGCTCGCCGCTCGCAGACCCGCATGCCGTCGGCGTCATCAGTGGGCTGCAACTCGACTCCTCCTTCGACAGCCTGTGCAGACTCTACTGGCGCACGGCGGTCGCCATCGCGCTCGGCGTGCGCCATGTGCTGGAGGCGCTGAACGAGAACGGCTACATCATCGACACGCTGCACGTCACCGGCGGCCACACGCGCAATCCGCTCTTGATGGAGCTTTATGCCGACGCCACCGGCTGCACCGTGGTCGAGCCGCTGGCCGACGAGGCCGTGCTCGCCGGCACCGGCATGGTGGCGGCGACCGCCGCCGGCCTTTATCCCGATCTCAACGCCGCCAGCGTGGCAATGCGGCAGGAAGGCAGGATGCGTAAGCCCGATGCGAACGCAGCGGCGCGTTTCGAACGGGATTACCGTGTGTTCCTGGAAATGCACCGGCAACGCCGCGCGCTCGACGCCATTGTGTGACGACAGGCGCGATCGGGCAGCGTGGCAGGAAGAACACGGTCCGCCATATCCCGCGTTAACCAAATGGACGCGGCTTGAACGCTAGGCTAGGGTCCGCCGTCTCAAGCAACATCCGTCGGACCGTGTCGATCCTGCCCCCGCTTCTCCGCAATTGCCTTGCGATCTTCGCCTTGCTTGCCTTCGCGGCGGGCTGTACCACCATGCCGCCCGACCAGGTGCTGGCCGTGCCGGCGTCGCCGCAGAAATACGCCGCCATCGTGGTCGACGCGCGGACGGGCAAGCAGATATTCGAGGTCAATTCGACGGCGCCGCGCTATCCCGCCTCGCTGACAAAGATGATGACGCTCTATCTGCTGTTCGAGGCGCTGGACTCGGGCCGGGTGACCAAGGAGACGCGGATTCCCGTTTCCGACCACGCCCGCAGGCAGCCGCCCACCAAGTTGCGTTTCAGGCGCGGCGAGACGATCGATGTCGAGTCCGCCATCCGCGCGCTGACGGTGAAGTCGGCCAACGACGTGGCGGTGGCGGTGGCCGAATATCTCGGCGGCTCGGAGGAGCAATTCGCCGCCATGATGACGGCCAAGGCGCGCCAGATCGGCATGCGCAACACAGTCTTCCGCAATGCGTCCGGCCTGCCCGACGACGCCCAGCACACCACCGCGCGCGACATGGCCGTGCTCGGCATGGCGCTGCGACGGCGCTTTCCGCAGTACTACTATTACTTTTCGGCCACCGACTTCATGTTCCGCGGCCGGCTGGTGCGCGGTCACAATGACATGCTCGGCCGCGTGCCGGGCGTCGACGGCATCAAGACCGGCTATATCCGCGCTTCCGGCTTCAACATCGCGACGTCCTATAGTCTTGGCGGCCGTCAGATCGTCGTGGTGGTGATGGGCGCCAAGAGCGCCCGCCAGCGCAACGACCACGCCGAGGCGCTGCTGCGCCGCGCACTGTCTCCCTCTTCGGGCGACCCCAGGCTGGTATTCGTCGACCAGTAGCCCGACCGATCGGCAGTCCGCCACGGTTCTTCGTGCGTCATGCGGGGGCTTTTACCGAGCACCTGCGCACGTAGCCGACAACAAATAGGTTGTAGTTTCCGCTATTCGTTCGGACGTAGGCGGATCCCTGGAACAAACCCAAGGATGACGGCGCCACGGCAGCCCGATCCGTCAGCGGTCCTTCCCCCAGCGGTTTGCGTCGCCAATATGCCGATGGCGTCCCATCATCTTCCGCAGCGTCATCTTTGCCCTTGACGGACGCATCATCCGATGCAAGTCTAATCCGTAACTAGAATATAAGCTCCATAATTATAGAATGAAGCAGAAGGGAACCAGGATGAGGCGCTTGTTTCAAATCGCCGCCGCGCTTGCGGCACTCCTGCCGGCGATCGCGTCGGCCGAACCGCAGAAGGGAGGGGTGATCGACGTGGCGACCGTCGGCGAGCCGCCGACGCTCGACCCGATGGCCTCTACCGCCGATCTCGTCGGCATCGTCACCCAGCATATCTTCGAGACACTCTACACCTTCGGCAAGGATTGGAGCATCACCCCGCTGCTGGCCGCCGACATGCCGCAGATCTCCGCCGACGGACTGACCTATACGATCCCGCTCAGGACCGGCATCAAGTTCCATGACGGCTCCGACATGGATTCGGCCGATGTCGTCGCCTCGATCCAGCGCTGGGAGAAGATCGCGACGCGCGGCAAGCAGGCCGCCGAGGTCATCAGCGCCGTCGAGGCCCCCGACGCCAACTCGGTCAAGATCACGCTGAAGAAGCCCTACGCGCCGCTGCTGTCGCTGCTGGCCTTCAACAACGCCGCGGCCATCATCATTCCATCGGAAAACGCCGGCGAGGATCCGATGACCAAGTTCATCGGCACCGGTCCGTACATGCTGAAGGATCGCAAGCCCGACCAGTACATCCAGCTCGCCCGCTACGACGGCTACAAGTCGCGCGACGGCGAGCCGAATTTCTACGGCGGCGCCCGCAACCAGTATCTCGACGAGATCCGCTTCGTGCCCGTGCCCGATCCCAACACCCGCGTCGAGGGCGCGGTGGCCGGCCAGTTCGCCTATGCCGACGCCTTGCCGGTGGAGGCCTACGACAAGATTTCCGGCGGCAAGACCGAACCGGTCATCCTCAAGCCGTTCGGCTGGCCGGTCTTCGTCATGAACACCAAGGAAGGGCTGAACTCGGACATCCGCATCCGCAAGGCCATCCAGGCGGCACTCGCGCCCAGCGACATGCTGACCGCCGCCTTCGGTTCGACCGACTTCTTCGCCGTCGACGGCTCGATGTACCCGGAAGGCTTCGCCTGGCACAGCACCGTCGGCACCGACGCCTACAAGCCGGAGGGCGATACGGAGGCCGCCGCGGCGCTTCTGAAGGAAGCCGGCTATGACGGCTCCAAGCCGCTGCGCATCCTCACCAGCCGCCAGTACGAGTTCCACTACAAGATGGCGCAGGTGGCGCAGGCCTATCTCCAGCAGGCCGGCTTCAAGGTCGAGCTCGACGTGGTCGAATGGGCGACGCTGACCAAGAACCGCCAGGACCCGAAGCTGTGGGACATCTACATCACCCACAGCCCCTTCCTGCCCGAACCGTCGCTCAACGGCTTCATGTCGGACACGACGCCAGGCTGGTGGGCGACCGACGCCAAGCACAAGGCGGTCGAGGCCTTCAACGCCGAGTCCGATCCGGCCAAGCGCGCCAAGCTCTACGAAGACGTGCAGAAGGTCATCTACGACGAGGCGCCGATCTACAAGGTGGGCGACTTCAACGCACTCGCCGCCCAGTCGCCGGAACTGAAGGGCATGACGCCGGCGCCGTGGCCATTCTTCTGGAACGCCTATCTGGAGAAGTGATCCGCGTTCGGGCGCAGGGCTGTCGCATATGGAATTTCGACGGTCCGGTACCCCCACCCCTGTCCCCTCCCCACAAGGGGGAGGGAGACGTCTGCGCCGATGCTTAGGCCACTTGCCAACCTCGGTGCCGTGTGGTGCTGCCGCAAAGTCCCCCTCCCCCTTGTGGGGAGGGGTTAGGGGTGGGGGTGCGTCACCCTATGCGATTGCTCCGTCCTCAGGCGCAAGAAACTGCCGGACGCAAACGGTCGAAGGATAGCCGATGCTGCGCTCGATCCTGAACAGGCTACTCGGCATGATCGCGGTAATGGCGCTGGTCGTCACCATCGTCTTCATCATCGTGCGCGTCACGCCGGGCGACCCGGCGTCCGTCATGCTCGGCCCCGACGCCACAGCCGCCGACATCGCCGCGCTTCGTTCGAGACTCGGCCTCGACCAGCCGATGCCGGTGCAGTTCGGCCGCTACGTTGTAGACTTGCTCCAGGGTGATCTCGGGCAGTCGATCTTCCTCAACATGCCCGTGGGTGCGGCACTTGCCCAGCGCGCCGAGCCGACCTTCTTCCTCACCATCTTCTCGCTGCTGATCGCCACGGTCATCGCGCTGCCCGTCGGCATCCTGTCGGCCTACAAGCGCGGCTCCTTCTTCGACCAGTCGGCGACGGCGCTCGCCATGTTCGCCGCAAGCGTGCCGAGCTTCTGGCTGGGCCTGCTGTTCATCCAGTTCTTCGCCGTCAAGCTCGGCTGGTTCGACACGTCGGGCTATGGTGGGCCCGGCGCCTCCTTCCTCGAGCGGCTGAATCATCTCGTGCTGCCGGCGCTGGCGCTGGGGCTGGTGTCCTCGGCGCTGATCACCCGCTTCACCCGCGCCTCGATGCTGGACGTGCTCAACGACGACTATGTGCGCACCGCCCGCTCCAAGGGCATGAGCGAATGGCGCGTGGTGCTGAAGCATGCCTTCAAGAACGCGCTGATCCCGATCCTCACCGTCATCGGCCTGACGGCGGCGCTGCTGATCTCCGGCGCGGTCGTGACCGAGACCGTGTTCGGCCTGCCGGGCGTCGGCTCGCTGGTGGTGTCGGCGGTGCTCAGGCGCGACTATCCGGTCATCCAGGGCGCGCTTTTGGTCATCGCCGGCCTCTACGTTCTGGTGAACTTCGCCATCGACATGCTCTATCTCGCCATCGATCCGAGGGTGCGCTACTGATGGCCGCGATCTCCGTTCCCCTGCAGAGCGAACCCAATCTGCTATCGCGGCTGATGAGCCGGCCGACCTCGGCCGCCGGGCTCGTCGTGCTGGTGCTGATCGCGCTGGCGGCGCTCGCGGCGCCATGGATCGCGCCATACGTGCCGACCAAGCTTTCCGTCGCCAACCGGCTGCATCCGCCTGCCCTCGACCATCTGTTCGGCACCGACGATCTCGGTCGCGACGTGTTTTCGCGCATGCTGTTCGCCGCGCGCACCTCGCTCTCGGTGGCGCTTGCCGTCGTCGTCTTTTCCTCCATCGTCGGCATCGTGCTCGGCCTGATGGCCGGCTTCTTCAAGAAGCTGGACACGCCGGTTTCGCGGCTGGTCGACGCCATGATGGCCTTCCCCGACATTCTGCTCGCCATCGCGCTGGTCGCCGCTCTCGGCCCCACCGCCGTCAACGTCGTCGTGGCGCTCGGCATCGTCTACGCGCCGCGGCTGGCGCGCGTGGTGCGCGCCTCGACGCTGGTGATCCGCGAGCTTCCCTATGTCGAAGCCGCACGGGCTCTGGGCGTGCCGACACCGGTGATCCTGGTGCGACACGTGCTGCGCAACGTCGCTTCGCCGATCCTGGTGCAGGGCACCTTCATCTTCGCCAACGCCATATTGGCGGAAGC
The DNA here is from genome assembly GCA_964490065.1 of uncultured Mesorhizobium sp. Lineage (GTDB taxonomy): Bacteria > Pseudomonadota > Alphaproteobacteria > Rhizobiales > Rhizobiaceae > Mesorhizobium. Next base: position 65,520 of record CAZBBT010000005.1, read on the forward strand.
GGGCCTCTCCTTCCTCGGCGTCGGCATCTCGCCCGACATCCCGACCTGGGGCACGATGATCGCGGTCGGCCGGCAATATATGGACCAGGCCGGCTGGATCATGATGTTCCCGGGCGCCGCCATCGTCATCACCGTGCTCGCCCTGCAACTGGTCGGCGACGGCCTGCGCGACCTTCTCGACCCCCGTCTGGCAAAGGACATCTGATGATCGGCAATTCTTTTGCCCCCGCCGAGCGCCCGCTACTGATCCGCGGCGCAAAACCGGTCGGCTTCGGTTCCGGTTTCCCCGAGAAGCTGGACGTGCTGATCGGCAAGGACGGCCGCATCGCCGAAACCGGCAGCATGATCGCCGCCGGCGAGGACGTGCAAATGGTCGAGGCCAACGGCGCCTGGCTGTCGCCCGGCTGGACGGACCTGCACGTGCATGTCTGGTATGGCGGCACCGATATTTCGCTGCGACCGGAGCAATGCGGCGCGGCGCGCGGCGTGACCACGATGGTCGACGCCGGCTCCGCCGGCGAGGCCAATTTCCACGGCTTCCGCGAATACGTCATCGAGCCGGCCAGGGAAAACATCTACGCCTTCCTGAACATCGGCTCGATCGGGCTGGTCGCCTGCAACCGCGTCTCCGAACTGATCGACATGCGCTCGATCGACATCGACCGCACCATCGCCACCGTCGAGGCCAACCGCGACGTCATCATCGGCCTGAAGGTGCGCGCCAGCCATGTCATCACCGGCGGCTGGGACCTGACGCCGGTCAGGCTGGCGAAGAAGTTCAGCCGCATCCTGAAGCTGCCGATCATGGTGCATGTCGGCGAGCCGCCGCCGCTCTACGACGACATCCTGCCGCTGCTCTCGGAAGGCGACATCGTCACCCATTGCTTCAACGGCAAGGCCGGCGGCTCGATCCTCGAGGACGAAGCCCTCTATCGGCTGGCCGAGGACGCGGCGGCGCGCGGCATCGTGCTCGATGTCGGCCATGGCGGCGCCTCCTTCTCCTTCGACGTGGCGAAGGCGGCGCTCGAGCGCGGCCTGCCGCCCAAGACCATCTCCACCGACCTGCACAACCGCTCGATGGATACGTCCGTCTGGGACATGGCCACCACCATGTCGAAGCTGCTGTCGCTCGGCATGAAGTTCGAGGACGTGGTCGCCGCCTCCACCACCGCGCCGCGCCGCGCCATCAAACTGCCGACCGAAAAGCTGCTGGAGAAAGGCAAGCCGGCGGAGTTCACCCTGTTCGACCTGGTCGACGCCGACGTGACGGTGCGGGATTCGCAAGGCGCCGCCTCGACGCTGCATCGCCTGTTCGAGCCGCGCCATGCCATTCTCGGCGCCGAAGCGATTGCCGCGCATCGCCATGTGCCGGCGGAAGGCTCGGCCGGCACCGGCCATGTCTGCCCGCATTGCGGATGGAAGTCATGAGCGACGCGGCGGCGCCCGATACGATCCTGTCCGTCCGGGACCTCAAGACCTGGTTCGTGAACCGCCGCTTCACCGCCAAGGCGGTGGACGGAGTGACTTTCGACCTGAAGCGCGGCGAGACGCTGGCCGTGGTCGGCGAGAGCGGTTCCGGCAAGTCGGTCACCAGCCTGTCGATCATGGGCCTGCTTTCGCGTCCGGGCCGGATCGAGGACGGCGAGATCCTGTTCCGCGACCGCGCTGGAAAGCAGCACGACCTCGCCAGTTTCGGCCCGGCGGATTTCCGCCGCATCCGCGGCCGCGAGATCGCGATGATCTTCCAGGAGCCGATGACCAGCCTCAACCCGCTCTATACGGTGGGCGACCAGATCGGCGAGATGATCGCGCTGCACGAACCGGTCGGCCGCGAGGAGAAGCGCAAGCGCGCGCTTGCCATGCTGAAGCATGTCGAGATCCCCGACGCCGAGTCGCGCCTGGACGATTACCCGCACCAGATGTCGGGCGGCATGCGCCAGCGCGTCATGATCGCCATGGCGCTGGCCTGCAACCCTTCCTTGCTGATCGCCGACGAGCCGACGACGGCGCTCGACGTCACCATCCAGGCGCAGATCCTCGACCTCTTGCGCCGACTGCAAGGCGAGTTCGGCATGTCGATCCTGTTCATCACCCACAATCTCGGCGTGGTGGCCGAGATCGCCCACAATGTCGTGGTCATGTATGCCGGCCGCGTCGTCGAGCAGGCGCCGGTGAAGGACCTGTTCGCGCACCAGCGGCACCCCTACACCAAGGGCCTGCTCGCCTGCACGCCGAACGCCGAGCGCGACATCGACGCCGCCGGCGAACGCCACGCGCTCTATTCCATTCCGGGTTCCGTGCCGCCGATCACCGCGCTGCCGCCCGGCTGCGCCTTCGAACCGCGCTGCGATTTCGCCATCCCGCCCTGCAAGGCAGCCCCCCCGCCGCTGATGCCGGCCGGCAGCGACGGCTTCTCCCGCTGCATCCGGAGCGCCGAGCTATGAGCGCCGTCGTCGAGATCGATCGCCGTGCGGAGACAAAGCCATTGCTCTCCGTGCAGGGCCTGACCAAGCATTTTCCGGCGCGCAACGGCCGCATCGTCCATGCCGTCGAGGATGTCAGCTTCGAGGTCAAGCGCGGCTCGACCGTCGGCCTGGTCGGCGAAAGCGGCTCGGGCAAGACCACGGCCGGACGCGCGATCCTGCGCCTGATCGAGCCGACCTCCGGCAAGGCGCTGTTCGACGGCGTCGATCTTTTCTCGCTGTCGGCCGCCGAGATGCGGGCCTATCGCAGAAAACTCCAGATCGTCTTCCAGGACCCGTTCTCCAGCCTCAACCCGCGCCTGCGCATTGCGGCGATCCTCGGCGAGGCACTGGACGCCTGCGGCTTCCCGCGCGGCAAGCCGCGCAAGGATCGCATCGCCGAACTCTTGACCCTCGTCGGTCTCTCGCCGGACCATGCCTCGCGCTATCCGCATGAATTCTCCGGCGGGCAGCGCCAGCGCATCGGCATCGCGCGTGCGCTCGCCGTCCAGCCGGAATTCGTCGTCGCCGACGAGCCGGTCTCGGCGCTCGACGTATCGGTGCAGGCGCAGGTGCTCAACCTGCTCGGCGAGTTGCAGAAGAAGCTGGGGCTGACGCTTCTCTTCATCGCCCACGACCTCTCGGTGGTCGAATATCTCTGCGACGAAGTGGTGGTGATGTATCTCGGCCGCGTCATGGAGCGGGGTCCCAGCCGGCTTGTCTACGCCGCGCCGCGCCATCCCTACACCAGGGCGCTGCTCGCCACCGCGCCGGTGCCGGACCCGACGCGTATGCGCACGCATGTGCCGCTGAAGGGCGACATTCCGAGCCCGATCGCGCCGCCGTCCGGCTGCGTCTTCCGCACCCGCTGCCCCGAGGCGATCCAGGCCTGCGCCGAAACCATCCCACCCGTCACCCCCATCGGCGGCGACCGTCACGTGGCCTGCATCCGCCACGACGAAAAATCCTGACTGGAGCCCTGCATGAATTTTTCGGCACCGAAGCGTCCGCAAGAGACGCCTTATGAGCGGCTGAAGGCGCTCGGCATCACCCTGCCCGCCGCGCCGCCGCCGATCGCCAATTTCGTCACCCATGTGCAGGAGGGAAATCTGCTGTTCCTGTCCGGCCAGGGGCCGAGCGAGGCAGACGGCAGCCAGCATACCGGCAAGGTCGGCGCGGGAGTCGCAGTCGAGCAGGCCTATGCCCATGCCCGGCTGACCGGCATCAACCTGATCGCCGTCATGCACGCGGCGCTCGGCGACCTTTCGCGCGTGCGGCGCGTCGTGAAACTGTTCGGCATGGTCAACGCCGCGCCCGATTTCGCCGACCATCCGGCCGTCATCAACGGCTGCTCGGACCTGATGGTCGAGGTGTTCGGGCCGCAGGGCGTGCATGCCCGCTCGGCCGTCGGCCACGGCTCGCTGCCCGGGCAGATCACCGTCGAGATCGAAGCCATCGTGGCTATTGACTGAGGACATCATGGACAACACCGTTACCGAAAAATCCGCGACCGACATCCGCGCCAGCCTGAAGCTCAGGCCGGTCATCAACGTCTCCGGCACGATGAC
>CAZBBT010000006.1:0-63865 GCA_964490065.1 uncultured Mesorhizobium sp.
GATGCCCTGGCCGAGCGGACCGGTGGTCGTCTCGATGCCCAGCGCATGGCCGTATTCCGGGTGACCGGCGGTGCGGCTGCCGAGCTGGCGGAACCGTTTCAGTTCCTCGATCGACATGTCTTCGTAGCCGAGCAGGTAGTGCAGGGCGTATTGAAGCATCGAGCCGTGACCGGCCGAAAGCACGAAACGGTCGCGGTCGGGCCAATCCGGCTTGGACGGGTCAAGCTTGATGAAGCGGTTGAACAGCACCGTCGCGACATCCGCCATGCCCATCGGCATGCCGGGATGCCCGGAATTCGCCTTCTGCACGCCATCCATGGCGAGCGCGCGAATGGCGTTGGCCATGTCCTGCTCGGAAACGGCGGCAAGGGCGGCTTCCCTGACGGCGGCTTGGCTCATGACATCCTCCGACGGCTGCTGCATGTGAGGTTACCCCCACCCCTAACCCCTCCCCGCAAGGGGGAGGGGGACTTCGCGACCGTCCTGTCCAGCACAAGCTTCCACCGGAGTTGGCTAGAGACGCGCGGACCTGATCCCCCTCCCCCTTGCGGGGAGGGGTTAGGGGTGGGGGTAAGAAGTCGGTTGGGCTTGAACATGATTTCCCTCACGAAACGCGGTTCTTGCGTTCGATCAGTTGCAGGATGAGCGGCGTCAGGATGAGCTGCATGGCGAGATCGAGCTTGTTGCCCGGCACGACGATGGAGTTCGGCCGCGACATGAAGGAGTCGTGGATCATCGACAGCAGGTAGGGGAAATCGATGCCGCGCGGGTTGGCAAAGCGGATGACCAGCATCGATTCGTCCGGCGTCGGTATCCAGCGCGCGATGAACGGATTGGACGTGTCGACGATCGGCACGCGCTGAAAGTTGATGTTGGTCTGCGAGAACTGTGGGACGATGTAGCGCGTGTAGTCCGGCATGCGGCGCAGGATCACGTCCATCACCGCCTCGGTGGAATAGCCGCGGGTGGCGCGGTCGCGATGGATCTTCTGGATCCATTCGAGGTTGATGACGGGCACGACGCCGATCTTGAGGTCGGCATGCCGGGCGAGGTTCATCTTCTCGGTGACGACGGAGCCGTGCAGGCCTTCGTAGAAGAGCAGGTCGCTCGGCTCGAACTCACGCCAGTCGGTGAAGCTGCCGGGCGGCGTGCCGTAAAGCTTGCCTTCCTCCTCGTCATGGACGTAGGTGCGGGTCCGTCCCGAGCCGCGCCGGCCATACTCCTCGAAGATTTCCTCGAGCTTCTCGAGTTCGTTCGCTTCGACGTTGAAATGGGTGAAGTTCGGATTGCCGGCCTTCTCCTCCTCGGCGACCTTCTTCTTCATCGCCTCGCGGTCGTAGCGGTGGAAAGCGTCGCCCTCGATGAAGGCGGCGGCGATGTTCTCGCGCCGGAAGATCATCTCGAAGATGCGCTTGACCGAGGTGGTGCCGGCCCCGGAGGAGCCGGTGATGGAGATGATGGGATGCCGGGCCGACATGGTTCTTCTCCGGTCAGGCGCGGAACAGGCCGCGGTTTCCGAACAGCGGCGAGCGTTCGCCGATGCTTGAGGGCGCGGTGTGGTAGCGGGCGATGCGCGCGACTTCCCGCGCCGAGCCGAACACCACCGGAACCCGCTGGTGCAGGCTTTCGGGCTGTATCTCGAGGATGCGATTGATGCTGTCGGTGGCCGCGCCTCCCGCCTGTTCGACCAGGTAGGCGATCGGGTTGGCCTCGTAGACGAGCCGCAGCCGCCCCTGGCGATAGCCTTTGCGCTGGTCGCCGGGATAGAGAAACACGCCGCCGCGCATCAGGATGCGGTAGCAGTCGGCCACCAGCGAGGCGATCCAGCGCATGTTGAAGTCCTTGCCGCGCGGACCGTCGGTGCCTTCCAGGCAGTCGTCGACGTAAAGCCGCACCGCTTCGTCCCAGTGCCGGTAATTGGCGGCGTTGATGGCGAACTCTTGCGTGCGCGGCGCAATCATCCGGCTCTCATAGGCCTGGACAAAGGTGCCGAGGCGGGTCGACAGCACAAAGACATGGGTGCCGCTGCCGAGCGAAAGCACCAGCGCCAGTTGCGGCCCGTAGATGAAGAAGCCGGCACCGAGCTGGTTCGTGCCCGCCTGCAAAAAGGCGGCGGCCGGATTTGCGTCCGGCACGCCAGTCGCAGGGAGGCCAATTGCGGGGAGGATAGAGAAAATCGTGCCGATCGAAACGTTGGTGTCGATGTTGGACGAGCCGTCGAGCGGATCTATGGCAATCGCCAGCGGCGCCTGACTGTCGAGCAGGACGGGCTGCTCCAGTTCTTCGGAAGCATAGAAGGCCACCGGCGCGTGGCGCATGGCGTCGAGGAATATGTCGTCGGCGTAGACGTCGAGGTCCTTCTGCACGTCGCCGTCTGAATTGGTGCCGCGGGTGCCGGCGAAAGCGGTGCCGAGCACGCCCTGGTTGATCGCGTGGCGGACCTTGGTGGCCGCTTCGGTCAGCTTGCGAACGGTTGCCACGACGGCGCCGCGCCGTTCGTCCTGCTGCTGCTCCAGATAGGAGTTCAAGAAAGCGTCGAGCGTCGCCGTCTGCATCGTTCTCTCCCGAACCGGTCAACGTCCGTTGCGCGTCCACCGGATCGAGGGAATGAGAACAAGGAAGGTTGGATTAGTAAAATTCAATAACTTTACCGCCGAACTTAAAATAATTTAGTATGCTCCATGCGCAACCTCACGCTCAAACAATTCAAAGCAATCCAGGCGATCGTCGCTCACGGCAAAATCGTCAATGCTGCCAAGGTGTTGAGCCTGTCGCCGCCGGCCGTCACCATCCAGCTTAGGCAAGTGGAGGAGGAGGTCGGGCTGGCGCTGTTCGACCGCACCGCCGACGGCATGCGTCCCACTGCCGCAGGCCTGGCCTTCGTCGATGCCGCCCTGGCGATCGAGGAGCGCATGCGCCTCCTGCAGGACCAGATGGACGCCATCAAGGGCGTGCGCAGCGGCAGTCTGAAGCTTGGCGTCGTCTCAACCGCCAAATATTTCGCGCCGCGGCTGATGGCGGCTTTCATCAGGGAATATCCCGACATCGACATGCAACTGTTCATCGGCAATCGCGCCGATACCATCGCCAGCCTGAAGAACCGGGCCGTCGACATCGCGCTCATGGGTAGGCCGGCGAAGGACGTGCCGGTGCGCGCCTCGGCCTTCGGCGACCACCCGCTGGTCATCATCGCGCCGCCGGATCATCCGCTGGCCAGGGCACGCGACATTTCCAAGGAGCGCATCGCGCAGGAGGGCTTCATCGTCCGGGAGCCGGGCTCGGGCACGCGCATCTCGCTGGAGATATTCCTGAGCGATATCCCGGGCCGTATCGACGACCTCGGTGTCGAAATGGCTTCCAACGAGACGATCAAGCAGGCGGTGATGGCCGGGCTCGGCATCGCCTTCATCTCCGCCCACACCATCGCCTTCGAGGTCGAGGCCGGCCGGCTGGCCATCCTCGACGTGACCGGCATGCCGATCCGCCGTCAGTGGTTTTCGGTGATGCGCAGCGATCACGCGATCTCGCCCGCCATGGCGACTTTCCATGATTTCCTGATGCGAAAAGGCGCGATGTACCTGCCGCTGTTCGGCAAGCTCTATCCGGACCCGGGGGCGGGCGCATGAGGGCGCCCGGCACGCCCGGATTCGAGGCAGGTTCCGGGAGCGCTACTTCTTCGGCTTCAGTGCTTCGGAGACAGTCCTGGACAATTGATAGAGCCGCTGCTCGATGATCGTCGGCACATCGCAGACATAGGTCAGCGACTGGACGCGTTCCTGATAGACCCGCGTGTCCCAGTCGAACTGCTGGGTGCGTCTGTCGACTTCTTCCGGATCCGCGTCGGGCTTGGCCCGCAGTGCATCGACCTCGGCCGACTCCTTGCGCAGATAGGCGGCCATTTCGATCTGCTTGTGGGCATAGCGGCCGATTCCCGAAATGACCTGCGAGCGCTCCTCGTCCATGTGGTCGAACAGGCCCTGTACCAGCGTCAGCAGTTTCGGTTCCAACTGGTCCGGGGGCAGGCTGGCGGCGAAATCGCGGATATGCTGCTGCGCCTCGGCAAGCGGCAGGCGCCGCGCCGCGACTTCCTCGACCAGTGTCGAAATCGTCCTGTCGTGCGCCCATTCCTTGGCCGCTTCGGGCAGCTCCGGTCCGGTCCAGACCTGTCCGAGCGAAAGCTGCGGCACCTTACGCTGTATGCAGGGCCAGTCCGGGTCGGTATTCGAGGCGGAGAGCGCCTGCTGCGTCAGCGACAGGAAAAGCGCTGCGCCGGCCAGCGCGCCGAGCGGTGGAAAAATCCTCATCCGTTTCCTCCCGTGTCCTGTTTGCGGGCCATGAGTCCGCGCGAGGGATCGTAGGCGATGATCGCGCCGGTCAGGAACAAGAGGGTGCAGGCGCCGACGACGCCCAGCGATGTCCATTCGATCTCGCCGTAGAAGGCGAAGCGGACCAGTTCGACCGCATAGGTGAACGGATTGGCGGTGCAGATCTTGTAAAGCAGGGGGCTCGCCTCGTGGATGCGCCACAGCGGGTAGAGTGCCGGCGAAGCGAAATAGGCGGGAAAGATGACGAAGTTCATCACGCCGGCGAAATTTTCGAGCTGCTTGATCATCGACGACAAAAGCATGCCGAGCGCGCACAGCATCATGCCAGCCAGGAAAAGCGCCGGTAGGATATAGAGATAGCCGAGCGCGGGACCTTTGACGCCCCAGAACCAGGCGACCAGCAGGAAGGCATAGACCTGCGCGATTGAAACCGTGACGCCGGCGAGCATCTTCGAGATCAGCAGGAACCAGCGTGGAAACGGGCTGACCAGCAGGGTGCGCATGTTGCCCATCTCGCGGTCGTAGACCATCGACAGCGAGGACTGCATGCCGGAAAACAGCAGAATCATGCCGCACAGCCCCGGCGTGATGTAGACCTCGTAGAGCACATAGGTCTTGTAGGGCGGGATGATCGACACGCCGAGCACCTGGCGGAAGCCGGCGGCGAAGATGAACAGCCAGATCAGCGGCCGAACGAGCGACGAGACGAAGCGCTCCCGCTGGTGCAGGAAGCGCAGGCCTTCGCGCAGGACGATGCCCTTGAGGCAGATGAGATACTGGCCCGGACTGAAGGGTTCCGAGCGCAGCGGTCTTGCGCTTTCGGCGGTGACGGCGCGTGGCATGGAGGCGCTCATGGCGTCGCCTCGACTGGCCGGTCGATCCGGCTGAGTTTCGAGAACGCCTCGCGGATCGAAGTGCTGCCGGTCTCCTGGACGACGTCTGCCACCTTGCCCTTGGCGACAAGATTGCCCTGCCTCAGCACGACGACGTTGTCACCATCCTCGACCTCGTCGATCAGGTGCGTCGCCCAGAGCACGCCGATGCCTTCTGTCTCGACCAGTTTGCGGATGGTGGCGAGGATGCCGGCGCGGGACTGGATATCAAGGCCCACCGTCGCCTCGTCCAGCAGAAGCAGGGAAGGGCGGTGGAGCAGCGCCCTGGCGATCTCGATGCGCCGCATCTGGCCGCCGGAGAGACTGCGCGCCTTGTCGTTGAGGCGGTCCTCCATGGCGACCGTTTCGAGCAATGCCGTGATCCGCCGGCGTGCCTCGCGTCCGCCAATGCCGTGCAGAGAGGCATGATAGGACAGGTTCTGGTAGACGCTGAGGTCGAGATCGAGCGTTCGGGCCTGGAAGACGATGCCGACACGCCTGAGCGCCTCGCCGGGGCTCCGCCTGATGTCGTGGCCGAAGATACGGATCGCTCCCCGACGTGTGTCGTAGAGGTGGCTGATCAGCGAGAACAATGTCGTCTTGCCGGCGCCGTTGAGGCCGAGCAGCACGGTGAAGGTTGCCGGCGCGATCGAGAAGGAAACCTCGTTGAGCGCCTGCTTGCGGCCATAGAAATGGCTCACCGCGGCGACGTCGAGCGCCGCGATGCTGTCTTCGGGGCCGGTTGTCCTCATATGCTGCACGTCAGATCGTTCCTCGCCGCGACCTGTTGTCCATCTAGCGCACCGGCTTGTTTTCACAGCGTCACTTGATCGTGATCTTGCCCTTCATGCCTTTGTCCGCCAGGTCGGGTATCGACCAGGTGTATTCGCCCGGCCGCACGGTGTGGAACTGCACCTGGATCGTCCCGGCATCGTCGAACTCCAGCCAGGCAGGCGCGCCGGCCATGTGGACTTCCAGATCGTCGATGACGATCTGGTCGACCCAGACGTTGCGCCAGAGGTCGGTCATGAACTTGTATTCGAAACCGCCATGGGAGGTGATCTTCCAACGGTAGCCCTGGCCGGCGATCAGCTCGAAATCCGTCTGGTTGACGGTGTAGCTGGAGTCTGCGGAGCCGAGGACCAGTTCGGGCAGGTTCTTGCTGGATCGCGTCACCTTGGGCTTGTCGTCATCATCGTCGTCGGCGTGGGCCGCCAGCGGCGCAAGCGCAAGTCCGGCGAGGACGAAGGCAATCGTGCGGCTGATCTTCATGAAATGAACCTCCCTGGTTTCTGCTTGGAAAAAATTTCTACTTCGGTGAAACGACGACGCCCCACGGCTGCTGGCCGACGGTGACGGACTGCACCGGTTCGTCGGTCGCTGTGTCGATGAAGGTGATGTCGTTCGAATTGCCGTTGGTGGTAATCAGCGTCTTCTGGTCCGGCGTGAAGGCGAGATGCCAGACGCGCTGGCCGACGAGGATGTATTTCTCGACCTCGTAGGTTTCGGTGTTGACCACGGCGACGTGGTTTGCCGGCCCCAGCGCGACATAGGCCTTCTTGCCATCGGCACTGATCGAGACGCCGACCGGCTGGATGGTTTCGGCGCGCAGCCCCTGGATCGCGAACTCTATCTTCTTCACCACCTCGCGTTTGGCATTGTCGATAACGCTGACGGTGCCGCCGACCTCCGCGCTGACCCAGACCTGCGAGCCGTCGGGCGTGAATTCGGCGTAACGCGGACGCGTGTCGACCAGCACATTGTCGGTCACTTCATGGCTCGAAGTGTCGATGAAATGCGCCATGCTGGTCGTCTCGGAGGTGTTGACCATCACCTTGCCGTCCGGGCTCACCCCCATGCCTTCCGGTTCGACGCCGACCGGGATTTCGGACAGCACCTCCTTGCTCTCGATGTCGATGACGGTGACCAGATTGTCGTCCTCGTTGGCGACGTAGAGCGTCTTGCCGTCCGGCGAGAGCACGAACAGTTCCGGGTCGGGGCCCGAAGGCAGTTCGCCGACGATCTCGAGCGTGGAGGTATCGATGATCTCGATCGTGTCGTCGTCGCTGGCGCACAGATAGATGAACTTGCCGTCATGCGAGATGGTGATGCCGCGCGGCCGCTGGCCCACATCGACGGTCTTGACCACTTGCATCGTCGATGTGTCGACGACGGTCATCGTGTTGTCCTTCTCGTTCGATACATAGGCCGTGTAGGCGAAGGCTGGACCGGCCATTGAGACGGACGCGAGAAAGGCGAGGATGCAGGCTCGTTTCTTCACCAAAATTCCTCCCGGTTGGCTATTTGAGTTCGCATTTCGTCTCGGGCTGATCGACGCCCAGCGTATCGAGTTCGGACACCCGATGGAGATATCCTTCCTGCGGTGAGGTCGAGACGACGGCCTTGGCGTCGCCGAGCAGGATCGGCTGACGAAGCTGCAGGTTCCATTTGCGGAACGTGAGTTTCTGCCCCTTGAAGGCGGCGACCGAGAAATCATCCGAGCGAATGTAGTCGTCCATCGTCTTCGCATCGGTGGCCTTCGCGCGCGTCGCCGCCTCGCCGACGACGCGCACCGCCGTCCAGGCGAGCATGTCCTTGGACAACATGCGCCGTCCGGTCGTCTTGAGAAAACGGCTCTGCATCTGGATGCCCGCCCACTGCTCGCTGGCGGGATGCCAGGCGGAAGGCATCAGGCCGGCGGTGCCGGCGACCGGACGGGGTTGCCAGGTGCGGTAGGGCACATAGGTCCCGAACACCTGGCTCTCGTCGGCGACAAGCACTACGTCGTGGTCGGGCAGGTCCTGGGTGAACACGGAAATCTGCTGCTGCACCTGGGTGAGGCCGGTATCCGTGCGCCGTGCCGTGCCGGTGTCCTTGAACTCCTTCTCGGCGACGATCTGGCCGCCGAAACGCTCGGCCGCGCGGCGCAGAGCGTCGGCGTAAAGATGGTCCCGTTCATGCGAACCGTAGAGCAGCGCCCATTTCGGCCATTTCTTGACCATGAGGTACTGCGCCAGCGCGTCGGCCAGCATCGAGCGCGTCGGCGCGATATGGAAGACGTTGATATGGCAATCCTCTTCACGCAGGCTGTCGTCCGTCGAGCCGATGTTGAAGACAAACACGCCCTTGTCGCGGGCGATGTCGGCGATCGACAGCAACTGCCTTGCCGAAAGATCGGCGACCACGAAGTTGTCGCCCTTGGCGACCAGGTCATTGAACGCCTTGACGGCATCGCCGTCCGGCTTGATCTCGATCGTGTCCAGGGTGAATTCCTGGCGCATGAACTTGCCGGTGGTGTTGTTATCGCCGATCGCGACATTGGCGCCAGCCAGCCCCTCGTCCTTCGGCGGAAGATCGAGCAGCGACAGCGTCAACTGCGGCGCGTAGGCACGCAGATAGCCGATCCTGATTTCGGTAACCGGTTTTTCCGCTTTCTTCGCGGCTGGTTGGGTAGCCGTGTTCGCTTCCTGCGCTGCTACGTCCACAACATTGACGCTCAGGCAAAAAAAGCACAAAAGAGCCGCGAGAGTGCTCGGCACCGCGCTCGTCATCGATAAAATACCCATTCTTGCGCTAAAGTCCGACTGTTCGGACCATCGCGAAGTCAAGGTGCCCGCTATGAGTTTAGCTGAGAGAAAAAATATATCAAACCCCGTAAGTGGACTTTTTCGGTCTGCTTTGGCCCTGTGGTTTTGCGTTGAAGCCGCCGAGCAGGAAAAGGGTTTCAAATGACCAGGATGTTGGCCAGCGTTACCGGGGTGGATGAGGCACAGGTCGCGCTTGGTGGCGGCGTCGATATCATCGACCTCAAGGACCCCAAGGCCGGGTCGCTTGGCGCCGTGGCAATCGACGTGATGCGCCGGACCGTTTCCTTCGTCGCCGGGCGCACGCCCGTCAGCGCGGTTTGCGGCGATCTGCCGATGGAGCCGAAGACAATACGCGCCAAGGCCGAGGAAGTGGCGGCGACCGGCGTGGACTATGTCAAGGTCGGCTTCTTCCCGTCCGCCGACACTGCCGCCTGCGCCGAAGCGCTGGCACCGCTGGCCAAGAGGACGAAGCTGATTGCCGTCCTCTTTGCCGACCTTGCCCCGGACTTCGAGTTCCTGCCTGCTTTCGCCAGGCACGGATTCCACGGCGCCATGGTCGACACCGCCATGAAAGGAAAAGGGCGGTTGCTCGACTATCTGCCGCCGGAGCGCATTCCGCTCTTCGTCGAGCGCGCCAGGCCGCTTGGCCTCATCGTCGGGTTGAGCGGCTCGCTCGAAGCTCCTGATATTCCGCGTCTGTTGCCCTTTTCACCGAATTTCCTCGGCTTTCGCGGTGCGTTGTGCGACGCCTCCGAACGCACTGGTTCGATCAGTGCCGATGCGGTCGCGCAAATCCGCGATCTCATCCCGGAAGAGCCGAAGCCAGGCGCGAGCTCCAGTGTGGACTATCGCCTGCTCGCCGCGCGCGGCTATTCGCCGGGCGCCGACCCGACGCTCGGGACGGACAGGATATTCGTGCGGGATTTTGTCCTGCCGGTCCAGATCGGCGCCTACAGCTTCGAGCATGGCCATAGCCAGAAGGTGCGTTTCGACGTGACGGCCGATGTGCTGCGCGTCACCGATCACCCCGAAGACATGCGCCATGTCTTCTCCTACGACATCATCATGGACGGCATCCGCACCATCGTCGCGCGGGGCCACGTCCAGCTCAGCGAAACGCTGGCCGAGCAGGTGGCGGCGTACGTTCTGGAGAACCCGCGTGTCATGCGCGTCACCGTAAAGGTCGAGAAACTCGAGCTTGGCCCCGGCGGGGTCGGCGTCGAGATCGAGCGCAAGCGCGCCGCTCAGGCGGCAGCGACCTTGCGGAGGACCGGTCCGGGCGAACCCAGCGAAGCTGTGTCCGCCGATCGGGACAAGAAAGGCGTGACCTCATGAGGCGAGCCGTCGTCAAGCTCGGCGGCAGCACGGCCCACGCGGCTGAAATGGGACTGTGGATCGCGGCGCTGGCCAACTCCAGCCTGCCGATCGTCATCGTGCCCGGCGGTGGCCCTTTTGCCGATCAGGTGCGCCAGGCGCAGGCGCGCATGGGTTTTTCCGACGCCGCCGCCCACGCCATGGCGATCCTCGCCATGGATCAGTTCGGCCACGTTATTGTCGACCGCCATGAAAGGCTGGTGCCGGCATATTCGCTGCAGGACATGGAGCGGACACTGGTGGAGGGAAAAATCCCGGTGTGGATACCTTACCGGCTGAGCGTTACGGCTCCCGATATTCGGGCATCATGGGACATCACTTCCGATTCCCTCGCAGCGTGGCTTGCCGGCAAGCTCGGTGCCGACGCGCTATTGCTCATCAAGCAGACCGGTGCGTTTTCGAGCGCCGACACGGTCGACGGTCTTGCCGCCGCGAGTGTGGTTGACTCAGGTTTCGCCGCCATGCTGCCTCATGGCGTTGATTTCCGTCTCGCCGGACCGGATGATGCCGCCGGGGCCGGGGTGCTGCTCGCGTCCGGGAAACTGCCCGGCATCAGGATCGCGGCTCCGATCCGCCCGGCACGGAAGGCAGGATAGGCGATGGCAAAGCTGCACACGCCGCGCTGGGCATGGGTTCTGACCGGTTCCGGTCATTTTTTTACCGAGAGCTTCGCGCTCATCCACCAGATCGAGCACTGCGATGTCTTCGTGTCGAAGGCGGCCAACGAAGTCCTGCGCATGTATGGGCTGAAGCTCGATTTTCCAGAGACGAGCCGCGTGCTGCACGACAAGACGGCGAGCGCGATACCCGTCGGGGAGTTTTATCACGGCGTCTATCATACCGTCGTGATCGCACCGGCAACCTCGAACACGGTGGCCAAATGCGTGCTCGGCATTTCCGATACGCTGGCCACCAATGTCTTCGCCCAGGCCGGCAAGTGCCGTATCCCTGCAATCGTGTTCGCCTGCGACACAGCGCCCGAACTCGAAACCATGGCACCGCACGGGCTGGTCAAGGTCTATCCGCGCAGGGTCGACCTGGAAAATACCGAGCGGCTGAAGGAGTTCGAGCGGACACAAGTGGTCGAGTCGCTCGCCGATCTCGAAGCGGCGGTCCGCAGGCGGCAGGCCGAACTGACGGGCCATGGCTGAGCTTCTGGTTTTCCTCACCGGTCATCTCGCCAGGGCCCGGCTGGAGAAGCTGCTGGCAGGGCTTGGCGACACCGGCTTTGCCTGGGAAATCGTCGACATCGGCGTCAAGGTCGCCGCGTTGATGACCGAGGATATCATCAAGCGGCGCCTGGCCCTTCCCGATGCCGCCGACCGTGTCATCCTGCCGGGCCGTTACCGGGGCGACCTTGGGCATCTGTCGGCGCATTTCGGCGTTCCCTTCGTCCGCGGTCCCGACGAGATCGCGGATCTGCCGGCTTTTCTCGGCCGGGCAGGGGAGCCGCCCGATCTTTCGCGCCACGACATGCGTATCTTCGCCGAGATCGTCGACGCGCCCATGCTTTCCATCGAGGCGCTGGTTGCCCGCGCGCGGAAGCTCAGCACGGCCGGCGCCGACGTCATCGACCTCGGCTGCCTCCCGGAAACGCCGTTCCCGCTGCTGACTGACGCGGTGCGCGTATTGAAGAAAGAGGGGTTTTCCGTCAGCGTCGATTCCGCCAGCGTCGAGGAACTGGCGACCGGCGCGCGGGCAGGGGCCGACTATGTCCTGAGCCTCGACGAGAACACGCTGCCGCTGGCCTTCGAACACCACGTTACGCCAGTTCTGATTCCTTCCGCGCCAGGCGATCTGGATTCGCTTGGCCGCGCCATCGAGGCAGCGCGGAAGGCCGGCATTCCTTTCATTGCCGACCCCGTGCTCGACCCGATCCATTTCGGTTTCGCCGCCTCGCTCGGGCGCTTTGTCGAGGCGCGCCGCCGCTGGCCGGAGGTCGAACTCTTGATGGGCACCGGCAACCTCACAGAACTCACCGACGCGGACAGTTCCGGTGTCACCGCCATACTGGCCGGCCTGTGTTCCGAACTCGGGATCCGCAACGTGCTTGCCGTCCATGTCAGCCCGCATACGGTGCGTACGATCGAGGAGCACGATCTCGCCCGCCGTGTGATGTTTGCGGCAAGGGCCGACAGCGCGCTGCCCCGCAGCTATCATCCCGGCCTGCTGCAAGTGCACGACCGCAAGCCGTTCCCGGCCTCCCGGGAGGATATCGATGCGCTGGCAGGCGAGGTGCGGGACGCCAATTTCCGCATCATGACGGCGGAGGACGGCATCCACGTCTTCAACGGCAAGGGCCATGCTGTAGCGACTGACGCGTTCGAACTCTTTGTCGGCCTCGGTGTCGAGGCGGACGGCGCGCATGCCTTCTATCTTGGCGCCGAACTGGCGAAGGCCGAGATCGCATGGCGGCTGGGCAAGCGCTACACGCAGGACGAGCCGCTGGCCTGGGGCGTTGCCGCCCCGGCACCGGAGGTCGACCGCACCCGCCTTGCAGAGGCGGGCCAAACGCTGCGGGCGAAAAAGGAGCAGTAGCGTGCCCTATATAAGCGAGACGATCGTCACCACCGTCGACAGGGATGGAAAGGTGCATATCGCGCCACTCGGCATCATCGCCGAGAAGGACGACTGGGTCATCGCCCCGTTCCGCCCCTCGACCACGCTCGACAATCTGGCCGAGGTGCCGTTCGCGGTCGCCAACTACACCGACGACGTGCGTATCTTCGCCGGCTGTCTCACCGGCCGTAAGGCTTGGCCGACCGTTGCCGTCGAAGGCTGTCCGGCGCCCCGGTTGGCTGCCGCACTCGCCCATTCGGTTCTGGAGGTGGTTACCGTCACGGACGACGGCATTCGCCCGCGCCATTTCTGCCGCGTGATACGGGAAGAAACGAACGCACCCTTCACCGGGCTCAACCGCGCCAAGGCGGCGGTGCTGGAACTGGCCATATTGGTCAGCCGGCTTCCCATGCTGCCGCGCGAAAAAATCGAGACCGAGATCGCCTATCTTTCGATCGCCATCGAAAAGACCGCGGGTCCGAAGGAGCGGGAAGCGTGGGGATGGCTGATGGAGCGCGTCGCCGCTCATTTCGGCAACAAGGAACCTGCCGGCCCCGAAAAGCTGCTCTAAGAACCGGCCGATTTCGCTTTCTGTTACGATTGACCCGCCAGCAATGCCACCGCGCAAGCGGGTGCGGCGCTGCTCGCTTCGCCGCGAACGGCATCGTCGGCCGGGATGAAGTCGGCGAAATCGACGAAGCGGCGTTCCATGCGTTCGGCCAGGCGGGCGATCTGCCGGCGGCCGGTGCCGGCACCGATGATCGGCGCGTCGGCCGAAATCCTTGCTGCGACCAGTACGGCCGCATCATGGATCGTCCGCAATTGACGCTCGCTGAACCACGCGGCGACGTCGCGCCATTCCGCCGGCGTCAGGTCGGCAGCGTCGCGGCCCACCATGCGCGACAGCCGCGCAATGGAGCCGGCGACAGTCTTTTCCTTGCCGTCGGCGGTCGCGTGCTTGTCGTCCTTCTCGTCGAGCATGCCCAGGATCCGATGTGCGTCGGCGATCGAGGCGAAATATTCGTTCATCAGCGGCGTCAGCCTACCGCGCACGGGCGCCGACGACGCGACGCCGAACAGGAAGGTGCGGGTAAAGCCGGTATAGACCAGTTCGCCGGTCAACAGCCGCTCAGGGTCGGTGTAGCCTTCATTGGCAACGACACCGTCCTTCAGAGCCACTATGTCGGTGGTGGTCGAGCCCATGTCGACAAACAGCGCCATGCCTGCCAGCTTCGCCACCAGCGAGGCGGTGGCGTGCCAGTTGGCCGAAGCGATATCCGCGGCAAGTTGGCCTGCTTCCTCAAATCCGACGAAACCGGACCGTCCGGCATAGGTGCGCTTCTCGCCCTCCGGAAAATGCCTGGCGATCACGGCAAGCAACGCGGCCACTCCTTCGCCGCGCGAAGGAAATATGTCGGACAGTTCGCCGGTCATGGTGAAGGCGAGAAGCTCGGCATCCGCGTAGAGTGCCGCCGCCTCATCGAGCGCGGCATCCAGGCTGCCGAGGCCTTGCCAGAGCGGCGTCGCGAAGGTCTGCGCCGCGACGATGCGGCCCGACCGGGCTCGCGCGACCTTCAAATGCGCGCCCCCGACATCGAAGCCGGCGACGATGTTCTTTCCTTTTTCCACGCTTCAAGCTTTCATGAAAAGGGGCTGACATTGCGAGGGAAAAGCATTGCGTATCATTCCGGTCCTGGACTTGAAAGACGGTCAGGTCGTGCGCGCCGAGAAAGGCCGTCGCGATCGCTACAGGCCGATCGTGACGCCGCTGAGCGACGGTTCCGATGTCGTTGCGGTGGCCCGGGGATTGCGCACGCTTTATCCATTCCCGGCCTTCTACATCGCCGATCTGGACGCCATCGAGCGGGATGCGCCCAACCATGACGCGCTGGCCCGGCTGAAGACCATGGCCCCACCTCCGGAACTGTGGCTGGACGCCGGCTTCGCCGATGCGGGAAGACTGTCGGCGGCGCTCGCGGACCCCATGCTTCGCCCGGTTCTGGGCTCCGAATCGCAACGGAACGACGAACTGCTGCGACGTTTTCGCGACCACCCCGGCCTGGTCCTGTCGCTTGACTTCTTTGGGGACGGGTTCAAGGGACCACGGTCGATCCTCGATGAGCCTGAACTCTGGCCCGAAAGCGTGATCGTCATGACGCTGGCCAAAGTCGGTTCCGCCGCCGGTCCGGATTTCGCGCGGCTGCGGGACATCGTCGCAAGGGCGGGGCACCGTACCGTCGTTGCAGCAGGCGGCGTGCGCGACGAAGCCGATATCCGCGCATTGTCGGAAATCGGCGTCACCGCGGCGCTGGTCGCCACCTCGCTTCATGACGGCACGCTCGCGCCTGAACAACTTACGTCGCTCAGCACCTGATCGGCGTTCCCATCGAACGCCCGAAGGGCAATGTGCCCTTCGGAGCGTCGCGTCAAAAGCCCAGGAGCTTTTTCAGCCGGCGCAACAGACCATCCGGCTCTGCAGAGGGTTTTTCCTGTGCGGGGCTGTCTCTTGTCTAAGCCGCGAACGGGTGCTTGACCTTGTCGCGCTGGGCCGTGGCTTCGGCTGCGGTCGGGGTGCCGGCGATAGCGCGCGCGATGGCTTCCTTCGTTGCCTCGTAATTGTATTTCTGGATTTTGGCGTCGTCCGCCGCGTCCCAATGGATGAACACGCCGACGCAGATGAACACGTCGTCGGCTTCGTTGGCCGGTATGGTCCCGTCCGCGACGCTGTCCTGCACGGCCTTGGCGACCGCGTGCTGGGCTGGGCCGAACATCTGCACTGCCTGCTTGGCGCCCTTGATCGTGACCTTGTTGAACATCACGGTGTTGGGCTTGCAGGCCAGGTTCGGCGCGATGACCGCCAGCAAGGAGGTGAAGCCGTCCTTGTTGTTGGTGAGAGCGTTGCAGAAAGCCGCTTCGACCGCGCTCCCCCGCGGGCCGATGAGCAGGTCGACATGCGCCACTTCGTTGCCGTCCCCGACCAGCGATTCGCCGACCATAACTTTCGAGATCTTTGCCATTGCCAATTTCCTCCAAGACACAATTGTGGTGTCCACAGACGCCGCAACCGAGCGAGCGCTCGATGGACAGCTATCCTTGTTGGCAGCGTCCGGACTGTCCGGACCGGTTGGCTAGATAGCCGCGGAAGCACTGCTCCCGCTTCGCGAAGTCAAGCACCAACAAAGGGATTATGCAAGTTGAACGCCGAGACTATGGACTAAAAGACTGGTCACGGTCAGGTCGGCCGAAGTCCCGGGGTTGATGCCCCTTGCCTTCAGTCGCTGGTCGAACTCCATGAGCAGGCGAATGCGCGATTTTTCGGGGGTGCTGGCGTCGAGTTCCGCATGAACGACGATTGCTTCCTGCCGCGTCTGCTCGGCGGCATCGGGACCGTGATTGCGTATCACGTGGCTGTCGGGAAAATTCGACAGAAACGCCATGTAAGCAAATACTGCCGGCCACATGCCGCCTTCGCCGCGAGCCAGCGCGGTTTCCAGGGCTGTAAGCCCGACATCGAACACGTCGCCGAAACCGGTCACGTACTGGCGGGCGATCATGTCGCGGTCTGCCGCCTCGCGCATGGCGTCCAATAAACTTACCTTCGGCTCCTGCCGCACGTCGTTCTCTGCATCGCCGAGGCCACCCGGCGCGGCGGTCACGATGGCCTCGAAGACCGCCCTCGCGTCGTCCATGTCCATTGCGCCAAGCACCGTATCGAGATTGCCACGCAACATGCCGCCCGCCATTTCGGCGGCGCGAATGACGGGCGCCGACAACAGCACGATGCCGAGATTGGTGTTGGTCTCGACAGCCAATCGGGTCGCGCGCACCGCTTCAAGGATACGCTGTCCGATCGGCAGGCGCGGATCGGTAAGCGGCGCTGCGGTGACTTCCGCGCTGGTGATGAAATGGGCGGCGGACATGCCGTGTCCGTCGGCGAACAGATGGACATTGCCCGGCTTCAGGGCCTCGACATCCATCCGACAGGCGTCCTCGTATGCAGCCCGGATGCGGTCGCGCGACAACGCCATGCCGCCGGCGCTCACGAATTCGCCGGCATGGCGAAACGGTAAGGGGCGGGCGCCGCCGTCTTTGCGCGTGCGGCAAGGAACTCCAGCAGGGCGTCGGCGATCGCGTCGGCGATATTGACTGCCACGACCGATTGCAGGCCGGACCAGGCAGGCATGCTGTTGACCTCGAGCACGAGCAGGCCGCCGTCGCCGGTCGCCACAATATCGACGCCGGCGAAATCCGCTCCGACGGCGGTAGCAGAGGCGATCCCCAGTTCCGACAGTTCCGCCTCGCTATGCTCGCATAGCTGTTCGGGCATCGCCCCCCGACTGACGTTGGTGATCCAGTTGTCGCCCCGCCGGCTCATCATCCCCACGACCTTGCCGGCGCATACGAAGACGCGGAAATCGCGGAAGGGAGGGCCGGGTCGCGGCACATAGTGCTGGAGATAATAGACGCCGCTCACCTCGTCTTCCTCGGGGATATCCGACAGGGCCTCGATCAGCCTGATGCCGCGCCCCTGCGCGCCGAAAAGCGGCTTCAGCACCAGCGGCGTCAGCGCCAGTTCGCGCGCCGCGACCGCTTCCGCCATTGCCCGCCCCTCGATAGTGAATGTAGGCGGTGTCGGCAGGCCGGCATCCTTCAGCAGGAACGTCGTCATCGACTTGTCGACGCAGCGCTCGATCGCCCGCGCCGAGTTCCAGACCGGAACCGAAAGCCTCTCCAGCGCGTGCAATACGCCCAGGCGCCGCGTGATCGCCTCGAACGATCCGGCCGCGATCGAGCGGACGAGCACCGCGTCCGGCAACGTGCCGTCGAAGCCGGGGATCGACAGGCCGCCCGGGCTGTTCGTGTCGAACGCGATCGCGGCGAGCGGCGCGGTCGCGACCACGGCACCCCGTCGGTCAAGCCGTGCCGCGAGGCCTTTGGTTTGTGCGCCGGTCGTATCGCTGACGATGAGGATGCGGGGAATCATTCAATCACTGTACCTAACCCAGGCTCCGTTCGAGCATCCCGAGGTCGCGTTCTCCGGCGCGGAACGTGTCGCCGGTTTCGACCGCCGTCACGATCACCTCGGCAGGGCTGAACAACAGCGGGTCGATGGCGTAGAAATCGCCCTTGAACCGCGTGAATATCTCGGCGAAGGGCTGGCCATGGTCGCGCGAGGCACGGCTGGGCAGCCTCTCGGCAAGTTCCTTGGCCGCCTTGGCCGATCCTTTCACGAAGAGCTGGACGCTGCCGCCATAGATTATGGCGTCGTTGGTTCGGCCCATGGCCGTCAGGAAATCCGGATGGGGCGCGGGGATCGGGGCGGCGCCAATGCCGTCGACGATGCTTTCCAGAGGAAATTTGAGATCGTTGGCCTTGTGCAGGGCGACTTCGAGCGCGCGCGCGACGATTTGCACGCTGCCAGCAATGCTTTGCGTCGGCGCATAGAGAAAGGTGAGATTTTCGGTCGCCAGGCCGGTTGCCTTGCCGACCTTCTCCACGACCGCCGGCGGTGGCGGCTTGGCGGTCTCCAGTATGAGCACCGCGGACGATGCGGTGTCGCGGTAGGAAAGGGTCTCGAACAGCGGCTCGACGCGCGCCAGCGCCCGCGCCGGCCCCGACCCCATGGCGAAATAGCCGTCGCTCGACAGGTTCCAGCCGGCATACTGACTGCCCAGGCAGGCCAGAACCGGTTGGGAAGACCGGACCTCGATGGAGAACGGCCACTTCTTCGATGCACGGTCCATGAACGCCGAGACACCGCCGAGGCCGCCCATCGCGGCTTCCGCCATGCACAGGCCGGCTTCCACGCTGCCGGTGGTCGCGGCGCCGGCGTCGATAAGGCATTCCCCGAGCGCACCCCTGGAAACGGCGACACGCAGGCGTTCGGCCTCGGCGATCATGCGCTCGGCGATGCGCTGGGCGTTGTCGTTGAGGAATGCCGAACCATTCTTCATGTCCGGTCTCCTTCCCAATGGTGTTGTAGGCGGCGGGCCTGTCCCTTGATGAGCCTGGTGGTCGCCGCGGCACTCGAGCCGCGGGCGAAGACGGTACAGACGGGGTCGCCGGCAATGAGACGGGAGCCGGGCGACTGGCGGTCGGCGGTCCATTCCGGCCAGTCGATCGAGGGAAAACGGGCGATCGGCGCGGCGGCATAGGTCACCATGGAAGCCATGGAATCGGCGAAGCGCGGCAAGCGGTAAGACTTGCCGGCAGCGGCGCGCAGATGCGCTTCGATCAGCGGCGCCCCGGCGTCGTCGAAAATGTCGAGCGTGGCGCCGGGCCTCGGATTGATCTCGATGAGTTTGTAGCCCTCAGCCGTGCGGATGAGATCGGCACTGCATAGCCCGACCAGACCGGCGCGGCGCACCAGAGATGAAAGCCAACCCCGGATCGTCAAGGTCTGTTCGCGATCGAAGCGCCTCAGCCTGACGGCGCCGCCGTAGCGATAGGGTGTAGCAGGCGTCGAAGACACCCATTGACGGCTGAAGCCGACGATGCGGGCCGCCTTTCCATCGCCGATGAACAGGGCCGAGACGCCACGCCCGGGAACGAAACGTTGGAAATAACGGCCGGCAGCCTGGCGTTCCGTTTTTGCTCGCTTGATATGCGCGCCGCCGGCGCCACCCGCGGTCTTTGCCACCCAGTTCTGCCCATCGGTCGGCCGATCCCATCGGAATTCTGGATGCGGAATGCCGAATTCCTCGCAATCGGCAGCAAACGATTGCGGATCCTTGATCCTGCGGATGGTGGCACCGCTATTGCCGGCAAGCGGGAAGTGGCGGGCGATCCCGTCCACGGTTTCCGGCTGTCGCTCGAAGCCGGAACCGAGGACGACGGTGGGTCGCCGGTCGTTGTTGGCCGAATCTCCGTCAGCCAATTGCCGAAGCGTCTCGATGATGCGTCCGCCGTCGATGCCGTTTTGCAGATCGCCCGGCAGCTTCACGGCGCGTTCGGCCAGCGCCATCGTATCGGTGTCGCAAAAGAAGTCGGCCACCAGCGGACGATAACCGGCCTGCCGCGCCGCCGCGGCCAATGCCCGGCCGGAAATCGCTGCGATCAGGAGCGACCCGGCGCTATTTGGCGATCTCGCGTGCAAGGGAAAACGCATCCTGGAAATCGAGCGCGATCGTCTTTTCGGAGTCGATCATTCTTTTGAAGAGGCCGAATTCGACTTTATATTTGACGTTGCCGATCGCAAGCGGACCAATGCCGACAGTCTTTGTCGCTTCGAGCGGCTCTCCATCGGCGTTAACGGCAAGCCCCTCGATGCCTGCGGGCGGGACGGCATTGACGTCGGCGGCGATCAGCAGTCCATCGCTTTTCAACTGTTGCTTCGAAATCACCTGGATGCCGGCCTTGGCGCAAGCCAGGATGACCTCGCTCGCGCCAACCAACTTCGCCTTGGCGGCATTGCTCGATCCGTCGGCCGCGTCGACGTCGAGTTCGAAGCGGCTTCTGATACCGGCCGCGACCTCCTTGACCCTTTCGATGCCGTCATGGCCGGCAAGCGTAACCTTCGCGCCTTCTTTCGCCGCGATGACGGCAGTGCAGAAGCCGACGACGCCGGTGGCGCCGAAAACAATGATCCTGGTGTCCTTCAGCCCGCGCTCGAATTTCTTCTCGAGCGCTTTCTCGACCTTGGCCACCATCGCCGCGGCGGTGGTGAAGGAGCCGGCCGGGTCGGCGAAGACCGAGATCCTGAACGGCGGCACCATTGCCTTTTTGGCCGCGTCGAACATGTCGAGCGCCAATGAGGCATCCTTGCCGGCGATGAAGATGCCGGTATCGACGCCGGCATCCGGCGGACGCGAAAAGATCGCGTCCTGCACCAGCCCCGTCACGTCGCCAAGGCTCACGTCGACGTAAGGGACGACCGCGTCGAAGCCCGCATCGAGCGCCATGTTCACGTCGAAGGGGCTCATGTGCTTCAGCGGCGTCAGCATGTGCAAGATGTGTTTGCGGGCCATTTCCTGCCTTTCTGCTTGGATTTGTCCTTGGCGAGAGCGTCAGCTTCCAACCAGATCAAGTTGGGTCGAACTGATGCCGGCGCCGGAATTTCTGCCCTTGACGATCCTGATCTCGATGCCGTCTTCAATGACGTGCCGAACCGCGTCGACATAGGCGATTGCGGCGTCCTGCGACGGTGCGAAGGCAAATCCCGTCGGTCCCCAGGAACTCTGGCCGATACCGACGGCACCCGCTTCGACGAGCCCGTGCGCCACCGTCTCGACGCGTTTCGAGGTGAACACGCCGCCTTGGGCCGGGGCGAAATGCGTGCCGACCAGCATCTGGATCGCGGTCACCGCAGCGCCGAAGGTCTCCAGGTCGCGTTCGACCACGGCCGGCATGAGGCCCATCAGCACTCGCCGGCAGATCTCGCCGCTGCTCGACGCGGGGAAGGGCGGCAGCGTGCGAAACGCCGCAACTTCGGCTTCGCCATGCAGCCCATGCCCCGCATGATCGAGGATCAGGATGACGCGCCATTCTTCGGGGAATGGCAGCCGCGCCACGACCGGCGGCGGCGCGTCGCTGGCGTTTTTGCCGGCGTCGACGATGATGCCGCCGCCTTCGAAACTGGCGATGCCGATGCCGGACCGCCCACCACGGTCCAGCAGGGTCGCATCGCTGCCGATGTCGAGAGGGAGACCATGCAGCGTTCGCAGCGCCGCGGAGACCGCCAGCGCGATCTGCGTGCCGGACCCGAGGCCGGCATGGCGCGGGATCGACTGCTCGACGACCAGACGGTGCTGGCTGCGAATGCCCAGATGCCGGGACAATGTCGACAGATACGCGCCGGCGCGCTCGCTTTCGTCGCCTTCGACGCGAATTTCGCCGGCACGGGATAGGGTGACGACGGTTTCAGGCTCGCTCAACGGCAGCCCGACGCTACCGAAGCGGCGACCGAAATCGCCATTCAGGTCGAGAAAACCGAGATGCAGGCGAGCGGGCACTCGTATGGTGACGGAATTCGACATCAGCCCCCCGATGGGTGCATAAACACGCATCATGGAAGTTCAGGTGCCCGACTCCATGATAGCTGTTTTCGTCGAGGGGGCAAGTCGGAGAGCGCGCGTCGTTGTCTGCTTTGCCCCGGCTGGAAGCGGATCACGTGTGGAGATCGAGATGAGCGAGACAGGCAAGGAAAAGGTCTATTCGGACGCCGAGATCGCCGAAAGGCTTGAGAAGGAATTGCCGAAATGGCGTTACGAAAACGGCTGGATTCGGCGCAAATACAAGACCCATAGCTGGAAAGGGACGCTGATGGTCATCAACACGGTCGGCCATCTTGCGGAGGCGGCCTGGCACCATCCCGATATTACCGCCTCCTATGCCTGGGTCGAGGTGCGGCTGATGAACCATGCGGCAAAAGGCATCACCGACAAGGATTTCGAGCTGGCCAGGAAGATCGAGGACGTCGTCCAGTGGCAGCCGGCCAAGGAAGGCGGCTCGCTGGAAGGCACCCCGCCGACGGACCAGCGCTTCGCCTACATCAAATATGATTAAGCGGGTTGGAATTGTTGATGCCGTATGAAAACATTCGCTAATCTGGTCAGGGATGGGGTTCACGGCCAATCCACTTTCGTCTAGGATCGGTTCGGCACCAGAAAGTAGCGTAGTGAATGGCGGTTGCATGGATTGGCAGCCGGGAAGCTCTGGTGGAGAAGGCTGCTGCCCAGGCGGCTGAACTCTTGCGGTCAAGCCGGTGCCCGGTTTTCAGCCTCGATACGGACATACACGGGACGAGGGCAGCGATCGCGCTAGCCGAGCAGATCGGTGCGGCATACGACCATGCCGGTAGCAGCGTAGCGCTTGCTCGGGAGACCGCGCTTTTCACCGACAGGGGCGCGATGACCATCGCTCCGGGCGAGACGCGCCGCCGCGCCGATGTCGTGGTGATCGTCGGCGAACTGTCGGAAATCCATCACGGCTTCGTTGGCGAA
This sequence comes from uncultured Mesorhizobium sp., assembly GCA_964490065.1. Classification (GTDB taxonomy): domain Bacteria; phylum Pseudomonadota; class Alphaproteobacteria; order Rhizobiales; family Rhizobiaceae; genus Mesorhizobium. The sequence goes on from CAZBBT010000006.1 coordinate 22,659, forward strand.
CTCGCCGCGACGGCCCCGGATCTATCGACCGCAAGCACGCGTGAATTCTTCCTGATCGGGTCGAGCAAAACACGGCCGCCGCCGCTGGGGAAAGAGAAAGCAATCCTGCTTTCCTGCGGCGAGCAAAAGCTTTCCGCCACGCTGGCGACACTGAGAGCACAGTGCAGGGGGCGCTGGACATCGCAACCCGTGTCGAATTTCGAAATCTTCGCCAAGGCACTGGAAAGCGCGCATTTTCCGGTGTTCCTGTTTTCGGGCCAAGCGGCCGATGGGCTGGCGCTGGAAATGCTGCAAGGGCTGATCGCCGACCTGAACCGCAAAATGCGGGCATCCGGTCTCCATCTGCCGGCGAGCGATAACGGCTGGGGAAGCGCGCTTGCCTCGACCTGGATGACGGGCTTTCCGCTGCGTACGAGCTTTGCCCGCGGTTTTGCGGACTTCGACCCCTGGCGATACGACATTACGCGCATGATCGAAGCGGGCGAAGCCGACCTGCACCTGCAGATATCGACGACGGCAATCGAGCAGCGAAGGAGGAAAAACCGCATCGACCTGATCGCGCTGGCGAAGACGACGCAGCCGATCCTTGGCGCCGCGGTCACCATCGCCATCGGCGAACCTGGTGTCGACCACGAGGCAGTCGTCTATTCCAGCCGTATCGGTTCGCTGCGGTCGGTGGAGGGGCAGGCGCCTTCGAAATTGCCGCCCGCCGCGACCGTCATCCGTTTGATCGCCGATAACATCGGCAGCGAGGCGCTGCCATGCTGACGAAGATCGCCGGCGGCGACATCATCGACCCCGTCAACGATCGCCAGGGCAAGGGCGATCTCTGGATCGCGGACGGCAGAATAGTCGACCCGCCGGCGGGAGGCGTTGCCGACCGAACCATCGACGCCGCCGGCTGCATCGTCATGGCGGGCGCCATCGACATTCACTCCCATATCGGCGGCGGCAACGTGAATACGGCGCGGCTGCTGCTGCCCGAACAGCATTCGGCGCACCAACCTAGGCCGGCGGTGACGCCGCTTTCCAACGCCGGCTGGTCGACGTTCCAGACAGGCTGTCTCTACGCCAAGATGGGTTTCACCACGGTGGTCGAGCCGGCGATGTCGCCGGGTGCCGCGCTCCATACCCATCTGGAGCTCGCCGACATTCCGATCATCGACAAGGCGACGCTCGCCATTCTCGGCAATGACGACTTCCTTTTGTCGATGATCCGTGACGGCGGATCGCCGGCGATGGTCGAGGATTATGTCGCCTGGACGGTCGCTTCGACGCGGGCGCTTGGTGTCAAGGTCATCAACGCCGGCGCGGCGGCAGCCTTCAAGGAGAACGTCCGTACCTTTTCGCTGGACGATACGGTGCCTTCCTACGGCGTCAGCTCGCGCAAGATCGTCAAGACACTGCAAGCCGCGGTCGAAAGGCTGGGGGTGCCGCATCCCTTGCACGTTCACTGCAACAATCTGGGAAGCCCCGGCTCGGCGGACACGGCGGCAGCGACGATCGCGGCTGCGGAAGGCGTACCGCTGCATCTCGCGCATCTCCAGTTCTACGGTTATGGCACCGAGGGAAAGCGCAAATTCTCTTCGGCTGCGGCGCACCTCGCCGAACTGGTCAATACCACGCCGGAAGTCACCATCGATGTCGGTCAGGTGATGTTCGGCCAAACCGTTACCGTCTCCTCCGATGTGCTGAGGCAATTCTCGGCGCGCGGCAGCGCGCATCCGAAGAAGACCGTCATTTATGACGGCGACGGCAATGGTGGCGGCATCGTGCCCTACCGATACCGCAACGATTTTTACGGCTCGATGCAATGGGCGATCGGGCTGGAGCTTTTCCTTCTGATCGACGATCCCTGGCGGGTGTTCTTCACCACGGACCATCCCAACGGCGCGCCCTTTACCGCCTATCCGGCATTGTTCGAGTTGCTGATGAGCCGCGCGGCGCGCGAGGAGGCGGCCGCCAGGCTGCCGAAGGCGGTGCTGGCGCTGTCGACGCTTTCCTCCATCGAGCGGGAGTACAGTTTCGAGGAGATCGCCATCATGACGCGCGCGGCGCCGGCAAAACTGCTCGGGTTGTCGGATCGCGGCCATCTCGGAGCCGGCGCCATAGCCGACGTCGCGGTCTATCGCAGGGACGGGACCATAGCGAAGATGCTCGGACAGGCGGCCTATGTGTTCAAGGACGGCGATCTCGTCGTGAAGGATGGGGAGATCGTCCATTATCGCTGGGGCAGGGCGCTCAGGCTCAACCCTTCCCCGGACAAGGCGATGGTACGACGGCTGGAGGACTATCATCAGAACCGCTATGGTCTGTCGCTCGATTGGTTCGATTTCCCCGATTCCGTGATAGCGCGCGAGCAACCGTTCAGCGAGGTGCCATGCCGAAGCTGAGCGCAAATGGCGTGATGATCGACGATACGTTCGCCGAGGCCTTCGGCATGCGTGCGACGGCCATCGTCATCACCGCGCCGAGCAGGAAATGGGCACGTCAGGCGGCGGTAACGATGACAGGCTTTGCCACATCGGTAATCGGCTGCGGCTGTGAAGCGTCGATCGATATCGATCTGCCGCCATCGGCGACACCAGACGGCCGGCCGGGTTGCCGCGTCATGGTCTTCGCGATGAGCACCGACGAGTTGCAGAAACAGTTGCTGAACCGCGTCGGCCAGTGTGTGCTGACCTCGCCAGGCTCGGCCTGCTTCGCCGGGCTGGCGGGCGTAGCGGATCTCAAGCTGGGTTCGGCGCTGCGTTACTTCGGTGACGGCTGGCAAATCTCCAAGAAGATCGGCGGCAGGCATTTCTGGCGCATTCCCGTCATGGACGGCGAGTTCCTGTGCGAGGCGACGACGGGGCTCACCAAGGATGCCGTCGGTGGCGGAAATTTGCTGCTTCTGGCAGCGGACAACGCAAAGGCGCTCGCCGCCGCCGAGGCTGCCGTGGCGGCGATCGGCAAGATCCCGGGCGCGATCATGCCGTTTCCGGGCGGTATCGTCCGTTCCGGCTCGAAGGTCGGCGGCAAGTACAAGGGCATGATGGCGTCCACGAACGATGCCTTCGCGCCTACGCTGCGCGGGGTGACGAAAAGCGAACTCGGGCCGGATATCAATGCTGTTCTCGAAATCGTCATCGACGGTGAGACCAGCGATGCCGTCGCCGCCGCGATGAAAGCCGGCATCAAGGCCGTCGCCGGGCTTGGACCGCAAAACGGCGCCTCGCGCATCAGCGCAGGCAATTACGGCGGCAAGCTCGGCAAGTTCCACTACCATCTGAAGGATCTGCTGCCGTGAAAGCGCTGACCTTCACCGTTCTTGCCGAACCGCATGAGCGCCTTGACCTTTCGCCGCTGACGCCGGAGCGCCTGGCCGGATTGGAACGGCGAGACATCGAGAAAATCCATCTTGGCATGTCCAAGCTCGGGTCCAAGGTCGGCGATGTCTTCCGCATCGCCGGCAGCAACCGGAAAAATCTTGTCTTCGAAGGAGGAAGCGTACGGTTCGACCGGGTGGCGGAAGGCATGCAGGGCGGTACGGTCCGCATTGCCGGCGACGCGGGCGCGCAGGCCGGCCGCGCCATGCGTGGCGGCACGCTTACGGTCGAAGGCAATGCCGGACCGCATGCGGGTTCTAGCATGCGCGGCGGCAGGATCGAGATAACAGGCGATGCCGGCGACTACCTCGGCGCACCGCTCGCAGGCGAACTGGCGGGCATGAACGGCGGTGTGCTGATCGTCAGGGGCACGGCAGGTGCCTTCGCTGCAGACCGCATGCGGCGCGGGCTGATCGCGGTGCTCAAGGGTGCGGGCGACCACGCCGGCAGCCGCATGATAGCCGGTACGCTGATGGTTGCCGGCGGCGTCGGCGTCATGCCGGGCTATCTAATGCGCCGCGGCTCGATCCTTCTCGACCGCGCGCCGAAAAGCCTGTCGCCAAGTTTCGTCGAATGCGGCGCGCCCGACAGCATCTTCGCTAGAGTCCTTGACCGCTACCTGATCGCCGAGGGCATTCTGAAACGACCGCTCCTGGGCGGCGCGCCGCGCAAATATGGCGGCGACAACGCGGTGCTTGGGCTTGGGGAAATCCTTTTCCCGAATTGACATCGCCAGAGCGGGCGTGCGTTCTCGCCCACTTCCCGATGGAGGCAGGATTGATGCAGGCGGCGGCGCTGGCAGAATGGATTCTGCACGCCGCCTGTAGACATCGCCGCGCCAATCACCCAATCTTGGCTTCGGGAACAACAAGCGTCGCGGAGACGGCGCGAGCATTCGGGTGCGCATGACCAAGGGATGGACACTGTACGACCCACGGCTGGCCTGGATGCTGGTCGCGCCGGTTCTGCTGCTGCTGATCTTTTTCCTGCTGCTGCCGATCGCCGTGATGGCGGTCTATACCTTCTTCACTTTCGTCACGGCTGGCGTCGAGGAAGCCACGCTTACGCTGGCGAATTGGCACGAATTCCTCACCGACGGCTACTATCACGGCTTCCTGCTCAAGACGCTGCGCGTGGGAGCCATGACCGCGCTTATCTGCGGGGTGCTGGGCTATTTCCCGGCCTATTTCATCTGGGCAACGACGTTCAAGCACAAATGGCTGCTGCTGCTCCTGCTGATCGTGCCGTTCTGGATCAGCTTCACCATCCGCACTTTCTCCTGGATCAACATCCTGGGCGAGCAGGGCGTCATCAACGTGGCGCTGCTCAAGCTCGGGATCATCCATGAACCGCTGCAGATGCTCTATACCGAGGGCGCGGTCATCATGGGACTGCTGCACTTCCTTTTGCCCTACATGATCCTCAACGTCTATGTCAGCCTGGAGAGCATCGACCGCACGTTGATTTCGGCCGCCCGATCCATGGGCTGCACCAGCGCGCAGGCTTTCCGCGAGGTGACGCTGCCGTTATCGCTGCCGGGGTTGGCAGCGGGTCTGCTGCTCTGCTTCGTGCTGGCGGCCGGCTCCTACGTGACGCCGCAACTGCTCGGCTCCGGCCGCGACGCCTTGTTCGGCAACCTGATCTACGACACGATCATGGGGCAGTTGAACTGGCCAATGGGCGCCACGCTCTCCATCGTGCTCTTCGTCGTGCTCGGCTTTTTCGCCGCCGTCTACACCCGCTACATGGGCATGTCGCAGATCGTCAAAGGGCTGGGCGGATGAGCGCGCAGCAGGGCGACAGGGAGGGCAGATGGGCCTGGCGGCTGACCGGCTTCATGACGGTTCTCGTCTACGTCTTCATGTTCGCGCCGATCGTCGCCACGATCGTCCTGTCGTTCAATTCCTCGATGTTCGGCGGCTTCCCGATGACGGGCTTCAGCCTGCAATGGTACGGCAAGCTGCTGGAGAACGAGCCGGTTCTTGCCGCGTTCCGGACATCGCTGTGGATCGCCCTCGTCACCGCGTTGGTCACCACTGCCGTCGGCATGGTGACGGCCTTTGCCCTGACGCGCTTCGAATTTCGCGGCAAGCAGATGCTCAGCACGCTGGTGATCCTGCCCGCACTGGTGCCGGAAACGATCCTCGGCGTCGGTCTTCTGGTGCTGATCAAGGCGATCGACCAGCCGCGCACGCTGCTACTGCTGGTGTTCGGCCATATCCTGCTTGCGGTGCCCTATGTCGTGCTGATCGCCCAGGCACGCATGGTGGGCATAAGACGGGTCTATGAGGAGGCAGCGCTTTCGCTCGGCGCCTCGCGGGTTTCCACGTTCCGCGAGATCACGCTGCCGCTGCTCATCCCGGCGGTCGTGGCCGGGGCGATGCTCGCCTTCACCATTTCCTTCGACAACACCTCGGCCAGCCTGTTCTGGCGGCCGGCCGGCGTCGAGACCATGCCGACACAGATCCTGGCGATGCTCAAGATTTCGATCAGCCCCGAGATCAACGCGCTCGGCACGGTGATGATCGTGATGACCGTGGGCATTCCGCTCATCGGCGGACTGATCCTGCAAAGCCTGACCAGATTGAGAAGACGCGGCGAACCAAAGGAGAAAACACCATGAAACTGTCCAATACGAAGCGACTGGAACGACTGCACGAGCGCTACACGAACGGCGACCTGAGCCGGCGGTCCTTTCTTGGCTTGACGGCCGCCGCGGCCGCCTCCGCCGGCCTGTCGATGCCATGGATGGGACGGGCACTGGCCGCCGTCACGGAAGTGCGTTTCGACGGCTGGGGGGGCACGGTGCAGGACGCGCTCGATAAATACGCCTTCCAGCCCTACACGAAAAAGACCTCCGTCAAGGTGGTGCAAGGCACATTCGGCGACGAGAACGAGATCATCACCAAGGTCAAGACCTCGAAGCCGGGCGACTTCCAGATCGTCCATTCCTCGGGCGTCAACTACTACATCAAATACGTCAATGCCGGCATGACCTCGGAGATCAACGAGGCCAAAATCCCCAACATGGCCAACGTGCTGCAGCCGATGATCGAGCCGTTCCGCAAGCTCACGCCGAAGCTTTCGGCCGTGCCCTATGATTACGGCACCACCGGCATCGCCTACAACACCGACGTGATCTCCGCCGAGGAAGCGAAGGAACAGGGCGTCAAGATGCTGTTCGACAAGAAGTATGCCGGCAAGATCGGCGGCAATGCCGACATGACGACGCGCGTGTGGTATGGCGCGCTCGCCACCGGGCAGGACCCGAACAAGATCGAGGACATTGACGCTGTCTGGGCGAAGGTGCGCGAGCAGCGCGATCTCGCCAAGAAGTTCTGGGGTTCCGGCGCCGAACTGATGGACCTGCTGTCCAAGGGCGAGATCGTCGTGACCGATGCCTGGTCGGGCCGCGTCGCCTCCCTGCAGGAACAGGGGCATCCGATCGGCTATCTCGATCCCAAGGGTTCCTACGCCTGGATGGAAGACATGCTGGTCCTGAAAGGTTCGCCGATGGCGGAGTGCGAGGAGTTGATCAACTTTATGCTGGAGCCGGCGACTTCCATCGCCGTTGCGGAAGGCCAGAGCTATCCGCCCTCGCTCGACCCGACCAAGGTCAAGCTCACCGAGAAGATCGAGAAGCTTCCGGCCTTCGACCCTACGGGCAAGATGGAGGCGCTGACCTTCGCCGATCCGCAATACTGGGCCGACAACGAGGACGCCTGGCAGAAGCAGTGGGACAGGATATCGAAGGGTGCCTGAGGGCGTCGAAACCATGCAGCCTTCCCGGCTCGATCCGGCCGGGAAGGACATTCCGGCCACCGGCGGAGAACGCCCGGCGGTCGAGTTCCGCGACATCGAGATCGCCTATGGCAAGTTCGTGGCAGTGCGCGATTTCTCGCTGGCTATCGCCAAGGGAAGCTTCGTCACGCTGCTCGGGCCGTCCGGTTGCGGCAAGACCACGATCCTGCGTTCCATCGCGGGGCTGGTCGACATTTCGCGCGGCCAGATCTCCATCGGCGAGCGGCGCGTGGACGATATCCCTATCTACAAGCGCAATATCGGTTTGGTGTTCCAGAACTACGCGCTGTTTCCGCACAAGAACGTGTTCGACAACGTCGCCTTCGGCTTGAAATACCGCAACGTGCCCAAGGCCGACATAGCGCGCAAGGTCGGCAAGGCGCTCGAAATGGTCAGGCTGCCCGGCAGCGAGAAGAAATTGCCGTCGCAGCTTTCAGGCGGACAGCAGCAGCGCATCGCGCTGGCGCGCGCCATCGTCTTCGAGCCGGAGGTACTGCTGCTCGACGAGCCGCTTTCCGCCCTCGATGCCAATATGCGCGAGGAGATGCGCGTCGAGATCAAGAAAATCCAGCGCGAGACCGGCATCACCGCCATCTTCGTGACACACGATCAGGAAGAGGCGCTCTCCATGTCGGACCGGATCGTGGTCATGAATGCCGGGTCCATGGAGCAGATCGGCACGCCGCAGGAGGTCTATGAAGCGCCGGCGACGGCTTTCGTGGCCGATTTCCTCGGCAAGGCCAACATGCTGCCAGGGAGTGTAAGCGCCGTCGACGGATTGACCGCCACGGTGGCGCTCGCCGCTGGACAATCGGTCAAGGTCGCGTCCCCGGTACCCCTGGCTTCGGGCAGCGCCGTGACCGTTGTGGTGCGGCCGCAGAAGCTTTCGGTGGGATCGGCTGCTCTCGCCAATCGGCTGTCCGGCCGCGTCGTCTCGACCTCCTATCTGGGCGGCAGCGCCATTTACGAGATCGACATCGGCGGCAAGACAGTCCTTCGCGCCAATACGCCGATCACGGGAAAGATCGTGCGGGAAGGCGAGACGATCGATATCGGCTTCGATCCCGCCGGTTGCGTTCTGCTCGACGAGAAGGGGCTGCGCATTACCTGAAGGGGGCGTGGCGGTTTCCCGCCGCCTCATTCGAAATCGTAGACCGTTTCGGCGCTCACGACGCCTCGGCAGCAATAGGCGACCGGGCCGGACATAACCGCCATGTCGCCGTCGAGTTCGATCGACAGCGAGCCGGCGGGCAGGTGCACGGTAAACCGGCTGCTGTCGGTCAAGCCCTTTTGGCGGGCCGCGAAAGCGGCGACGCAGGCGCCAGTGCCGCAGGCCTGCGTGGCGATTCCCGGGCGCTCCCATACTGCCAGCCGGATCGTCTCGGCATCTACCAACTCCGCCACTCCGACATTGATCCCTTCAGGAAATAGCGGATCGTCGTGGATCGGGGCGGCGTCTCGGACAAGGTTGATGTCGGCCAGCCTGTCGACGAAGAAGACGGCATGCGGATTGCCGATCCACAGGGCGGTGCCGTGGCGCAGCGGGCCGCTCTCGACGGGCAAGTCGGACACGTCCACTTCGCGTGAAAGCGGGAAGTCACGCCAGTTCCAGCCGATAGGGCCGAGTTCCACACTCGCTTCCATAGGGCCGGTTCGGCGGCATTTCAGAAAACCGCCTTTCGTTTCAAGGAGTAACGCGTCCGCGTTGATTTCCTCCATCACCAAATGCGCGACGCAGCGGCTAGCATTGCCGCAAGCCGAGACCTCGCGCCCATCGATGTTGAAGATGCGCATGGCGACTGCGGCGCCGGCGGCGATTCCAGCGGGAGAGGGCGGTTCGATGGTCAGCACCTGCTCACCGCCGACGCCGATCTGTGGGTCGCAAATGCGCACGATGTCCGGCTTTCGGAAAGCACGTCGGTCCGTTCGCCTGTCGAAGATGACGAAATGATTGCGCAGACCGTGCATCTTGACGAAGGGACGCTCGGCCAGGGTCGGCGTTTCGCCGAAGGCGTGTTTCTGAATGGTCATGGATGAGATCCGCGGCAGCTTCCCGCTGACTTTCTGCCGAATGGGCTATTGATTCAACCGGGGATGCGGCCGCAGGTGATGTGCCGGTCAGGCGTCAGCAACCTGCCAGGCCGGATCGGCGGCCAGCGCGATGGAATCGGCGACGCGCTCGACGTCCTCTTCGCGCAGGATGCTTGTCGCGACGCGTATGGCGTTGGTCGGCCGCGTCGAGAATTTCGCTCCGGCATGGACGGCGATGCCGCGTGCCGCCAGCGTCACCAGGGCATAGGATTCCGAGGCGACCGGAACGAAGACGCTCAAACCGTTTCCAGCCTCGATCTGCACACGGCGTTTTGCCAATTCGCTGGCCAGCCGCTCGCGGCGCAAGCGGTAGACGGTCCTGGCCCGCTCAACGACCGCAATCGTCGCCTTGTCCTGAAGCAGCCAGGCGATAGCGGCCTGCAGGATGCGGCTGCTCCAGCCGGAGCTGAAGCTGCGATAGGACTGGATCTGCTCGACGATGGAGGCGGAGCCTGAAAGCACGGCGAGCCGCAGGTCCGGGCCGTGCGTCTTGGAATAGGAAAGGATGTGGATGACGCGATCGGGAAAACGCCGGCCGAGCGAAATGCGTGGCGTATCCCAGACATCGCCGACGCCGTCGTCCTCGACGATCAGCACGTCCGACCCGGCGAGCAGATCGCCCAGGGCTTCGAGCCGTTCCGCCGACATGCAGGCGCCCGTTACCGAATGCACGCGCGGCTGGAACAGGAAGGCGACGGGCCGCTGTTGAAGGATCGTTGCGAGCGAATGCGGCAAGGGGCCATCCTGGTCGCATTCCACCGGCAGGATCGGCACGTCGAGATCCTCCAGTATGTCGAGCAGGCGCAACGCTGTGGGGTCCTCGATAGCGACAGCGGCGCCGGGAGGAACCAGCGCATGCAGCAATGTGTAGATGGCATTGTAGCCGCCATTGGTGGCCAGGAAGGCGCCGGGGTCGTAAGGCCATGACGGGCGCACCGCCGCTTCCAGTTCGGGCAGGATGCGCACGCGCTCGTAGCTGTTGAGGTTTTCGGCAAGCGCGCCATGCGCAAGCGCGTCCTTCAATGACGGCAGGAGCGCGACGTCGGGCTCCGCGATGGCAAGATTCAGGACGTCGGGACCATAATTGCCGACGCTCAGATGCCGTTCCGGCCGTGCGGCGAAACGATCGCCCATTACCCAGGCGCCGTTGCGCCCGCGGCCGCCGATGATCTTGTGCCGGCGCAATTCGCTCCATGCCTGCGAAACCGTGGCCGGGCTGACGCCCAGCACATAGGCGAGATCGCGCACCGGCGGCAGTTTCGAGCCGACGGGCAGGGCACCGCTGCGGATCAGCGCGCCGGTTTCACGGGCGATGCCGCGTATTGTGCGGTCGCCCAGGCGTCCTGCAAACCATTCGGCATCGAAGGTTTTCGACATGGCGCTTTAAATGTTCAATAACGTAATAACATTTGATCGGCTAAAAATAAACATTTAACAGGTGCGCGTCAAATCCGACCTGAGTGCGTGAAAATGACCGTTTCCATCAGAATTGCCACCCGCGATTGGGATTACCTGACGCCGCTGATTCTCGGAGACGTGACCTCGCCTCGTCTGGCTGTTGAAGTCGAGCGGGTCGGCACTTTGATCCCCGATCTTGCCACCGATCCGAAATACGACGCGGCCGAGGTTTCGTTCAGTCGCTACGTCTCCACAATGGCGAAGGGCACGGATTCGATAGTCGGTTTACCCTGCTTCATCATGCGCGGTTTTCGCCATCGCTGCGTCATCGTGAAAGAGGACAGCCCGCTTGAGCGGCTTGCCGATCTTGCCGGAAAAAGAATCGGCGTCACCGGCTGGCGCGATTCCGGCAACACGTGGACGCGCGCTGCATTGCGCCGCGAGGGCGTGGGCGTGGAGGATGCCTTCTGGTTCGCAGGGCGGTTGACGGCGCAGCATCCGATCACCGACCGGCTGGACGGATTCGGCCGGCCCGGCCGCATCGAGGCGGCTCCCGGCGAGCGCCCGATGATGGAGTTGCTGGCGGAGGGCGAACTGGATGCGGTCTTCACGCCGTTCATGCCGGATGGCTTTTTCGGCCCGGGTTCCGGCTTTCGGCAGTTGCTGCGCGACTTCCGCGCGGCTGAACGCGCTTATTTCGACGACGTCGGCTATGTGCCTGGAATGCATCTGGTCGCCGTCAAGGCCGCAGTCGCCGAGGAGCATCCCTGGCTGCCGGCGGAGCTTGCGCGGCTGGTCGACGAGAGCCAGCGCGTCTGGACGGCCAAGCGGCGCAAATACGCCGAGACCTCGCCCTGGGTGATCGAGGAACTGATCCGCGCAGGGCGCGACCTGCCGCCATCCTGGAACGACAGCGGGATTGATGCCAATTGCCGCATGATCGATGATTTTGCCGCGGAACTTCACGAGCAGGGCATCCTGTCGGAGCGGATTTCCGCCGATGCCCTGTTCCCCTTTGCAGCCACTTCGCAGGCCTCGGCTGCCTGACAGACACAGCGACAAACGAATAACGGGAAGGAGAACGCCATGAGAAAGACAACCATCATCATCGCTTCGCTCGCCACGCTGCTGGCGCAGGCGAGCTTCGCTCAGGACATCCAGAAGCAATCCCTCAACAAGGACCTGCAAGCCAAGCTGCCTCAGGAAATCCGCGACGCCGGCAAGATGACGGCGGTTAACAACGGCTCCTTCCCGCCCTATGAGATCGTCACCGGCACAGAGCTTTCGGGTGCCACCAAGGACATTTCCGTCGCCATCGGCGAGCTTCTCGGCATCGAGATCGACCATGCTTCGGTCGCCGGTCTGCCGGCGCTGCTCGCCGGCGTCAATTCCGGCCGCTACCAGTTCGCGATGGGGCCGGTCGGCGACTATCCGGACCGCCAGAAATCGAACGACTTCGTCGACTGGGTGCGCGAATATGTGGTCTTCGCGGTGGAGAAGGGCAACCCGCAGGGCATCACGTCCCTCGACACCGCCTGCGGCAAGCGCGTCGCCGTCATGGCCGGCGGCTCGGCCGAAAAGGTCATCAAGGAACAGTCCAAGAAGTGCACCGAGGGTGGCAAGCCCGCCGTCGAGGTGCAGTCCTTCACCGACCAGCCGAGCTCGATCCTCGCTGTCCGCTCCAAGCGCTCCGACGCCTTCTTCTCCTCGCAGGCGCCGCTGACCTATTTCGTCCAGCAAGCCAACGGCCAGCTCGAATTGTCCGGCGTCGGCCAGGCCAACGGTTTCAAGGACATCTACCAGGGCGCGGTCGTGCAGAAGGGGTCGCCGCTGGCCGGCGTGCTGAATGACGCCTTCAAGATACTGATGGACAACGGTACCTATGCGGCGATCATGAAGAAGTGGGGCCTGGAGAACAACATGATCAAGGCGCCCGGCATCAACCAGGGTCAATAAAAGCGACATGGCCGACGCGACCACCCAAAACGCAGCCGAGATACAGCGCCTGCCCGACGACGCCTTGCGCGACGTCCGGCGGGCGCACCGGCCTTTTCCGCTCCTGCGGGTAGCCCTGTGGACCTTCACGGTCGCGGTGGCCGCCGGCTTCGCCTGGATCGTCGCGGTCAATCCGAATTTCGGCTGGCCGGTGGTCGCCCAGTATTTCTTCGACCCGACCGTCATGCAGGGCCTTTCGGTGACGCTCGGCCTCACCGTGGTGGCGATGATCCTCGGCATCGTTCTCGGCCTCGCGCTTGCCATTGCGCGCATGTCGAAGGACCGGCTGGCATCGTCGCTTTCGGGCCTGTTCATCTGGTTCTTCCGCGGCACGCCGCTGCTGGTCCAGTTGATCTTCTGGTACAACATGTCGACGCTGTTCCCGCGCATCTCCATAGGCGTCGCGAGTTGGGATACCAACGAACTGATCACGCCGCTGACGGCGGCGATCCTGGGTCTGGCGCTGAACGAGGCCGCCTACATGGCCGAGATCATCCGCGGCGGGCTGCTGTCGGTCGACAAGGGACAGGCCGAGACGGCCGAAGCTTTCGGCATGACGCGGGCACGGGCGCTGTGGCGCATCGTCATCCCGCAGGCGATGAAGTCGATCGTGCCGCCGACCGGCAACCAGTTGATCAGCATGATCAAGGCCACTTCGCTGGTCAGCGTCATCGCCATGGCTGATCTGCTTTATTCGGTACAGTCGATCTACAACCGCACGTTCGAGATCATTCCGCTGCTTCTGGTTGCGGTGCTCTGGTATCTGCTGATCACGTCGATCCTCAATGTCGGGCAGGGGATGATCGAGCGTTACTACAGCCGCGGCGAGCGGGGCGCCCAGGCCGGCGCGAACGGAAAACCGGCGGCCACCGCCTCGGAGACAGCCGATGACCGCTGACGAGATGCCCCTGGTCCGCGCCCGTAACGTCCACAAGGCATTCGGGCCGCTTGAAGTGCTGAAGGGCATCGATTTCGATGTCGCGCCCGGAGAGGTGGTCGTCATCCTCGGGCCCTCGGGTTCGGGCAAGTCGACCCTTCTGCGCTGCATCAATCATCTGGAAACGATCGACCAGGGATCGATCGAGGTCGACGGCGAACAAATCGGCTACCGGCTGCGCAACGGCCGGCTCGACAAGCTCTCCAGCCGCGAGGTCGCCCGGCAGCGCCGCAAGATCGGCATGGTGTTTCAGCAGTTCAATCTCTACCCGCACATGACGACGCTGCAAAACGTCGTCGAGGCGCCGGTCGGTGTGCATGGCCAAGGCCGCGACGAGGCGATCCGTTACGGCCGCGAACTTCTCACCCGCGTCGGCCTTGCCGACAAGATCGACGCCTATCCGCGCCAGCTTTCCGGCGGCCAGCAGCAGCGTGTCGCGATCGCCCGCGCGCTCGCCATCCGCCCCAAGCTCATGCTGTTCGACGAGCCGACCTCGGCGCTCGATCCCGAGTTGGTCGGCGAAGTGCTCGCCACCATGCGCGACCTCGCAAGCCAGGGCCTGACGATGATCGTCGTCACCCACGAGATCGGCTTCGCCCGCGAGGCGGCCGACCGTGTGGTGTTCATGGACGGCGGCAACGTCATCGAGACCGGACCGCCCGGCGACGTGTTGACGAACCCTCAGCATCCGCGCACCAGGGCCTTCCTCAGCCGCTTCATCTAAAGCCATCGCGACAACGCATTCGATTGGCGGAAACCTGTCCATGACCAAGCCCTCAAACCAGTATGCCGGCCTCGCCGATTTCGAAGACAAGGCGGCCGAACTCACCGAGGCGCGCAGGCACCTGCATGCCCATCCCGAACTTTCCTTCGAGGAACGCGAGACGGCCGCCTTCGTGGCGGAACGGCTGGAAGCCTGGGGCTACGAGGTAACGCGCAATGTCGGCGGTCTGGGCGTCGTCGGTCGCCTGCGGCAGGGGCAGGGCGGGCGCAGCATAGCCATCCGCGCCGACATGGACGCCTTGCCGATCGCGGAAGCGACCGGGCTGCCCTATGCCAGCAAGGTGGCCGGCAAGATGCACGCCTGCGGCCATGACGGCCACACCACCATGCTTCTGGGCGCAGCCGAATACCTGGCGCGCACGCGGCATTTCAATGGCACCGTCAATCTCATTTTCCAGCCCGCCGAAGAGGCAGGCAAGGGCAGCGGCGCGCAGGCGATGATCGCCGACGGCCTGTTCGAACGCTTCCCCTGCGATGCGATCTTCGGACTGCACAACCATCCGGGCGCGCCGGTGGGTTCGTTCCTGATGCGCTCCGGGCCGCTGATGGCGTCGGGCGACACCGTGAGGATCAGGATCGTTGGTCGCGGCGGTCACGCCTCGCGCCCGCACCAGACGGTCGATCCGATCGTTACCGCCGCAAACATGGTCATGACGCTTCAGACCGTCGTGTCGCGCAACGTGAACCCGATCGACGCGGCGGTGGTCACCGTCGGTACGATCCACGGCGGAACGGCTTCCAACGTCATTCCCGAAAGCGCCGAGATCGCGCTCAGCGTCCGCTCCTTCTCGGCCGAGGTACGCGACACGCTGGAACGGCGTATCCGCGGCATAGTGGCATCCGTAGCCGAAGCGCATGGCGCAACCGTCGAGATCGAATACGAGCGCGGCTATCCGGTGGTGGTCAATTCCGAGCGCGAGACTGCGTTCGCCACCGATGTGGTGAACGAACTGGTCGGTGAGGACAAGGTTTCCGTCTGCCCCATGATCCCCGGAAGCGAGGACTTTTCCTATTTCCTCGAACACAAGCCCGGCTGTTTCCTCCGCCTCGGCAACGGCGAGGATTCGGCTATCCTCCACAGTGCGAAATACGATTTCAACGACGGCAACCTGACCGTCGGCGCGGCACTCTGGGCCAGGCTTGCGGAGCATTTC
This sequence comes from uncultured Mesorhizobium sp., assembly GCA_964490065.1. Taxonomy (GTDB): domain Bacteria; phylum Pseudomonadota; class Alphaproteobacteria; order Rhizobiales; family Rhizobiaceae; genus Mesorhizobium. The sequence continues at coordinate 38,186 of CAZBBT010000006.1, forward strand.
CTGTCCGCCTGACGATTGCCGTGTGAAGCGCCAGTCCTTTCTCCAAGTCTTTTTGCTGGCGTTGCCTGAGGGAACCTCATGGTTCCTCCAGGGTTCCTTCCCTGAACCACGGGACGCGAACCATGAGCGAAGCGTCAGAACAGCGGAAAGACACGAAACAGAGCCCGGTGCTTTCGGCCGAAGAGGCACGCCAGGGTGAGATCATTCTGCGAACGAGAACACGCCGGATCATCTTCATCGCAGGGTTGGTCGGACTGGTGGTCGTTGCATTCCTGCTTCAGTTCGCCACCGGCTGATCCAATTCGGAACGAATCCCCCGCAGCATCGTTGCGCTTCCTCCTTCCAACGCAGGTGCGGAGAGCGACATGGCGAAGGATACCCTTCCTACACCCGGCGGGGACGACCCCGAGATTCGGTTCCTGACGGAGAATACCGATCTTTCGCCGAAGCAGGCGCGCGAATTGATCGCCGAGCACGGCCATGATCGGGAAAAGCTTCTCGAGATCGCGCGAACGCGAAAAGCGGAAGGCTAGGCTCGCGATGCAGCACAAATCCGAAATCCTGGACGAAACCCGCAAGCAGCGATCCATCCAGCGCGGCATCGACGCCAGGGATCGGTCCCGGCCGCGGAACAAGGCCGACGACGCCATGCAGGCCGGTGCCCGCCGCTATCCGCAACCGCCTTTTCCCAAGCAGCATCAAGTCAAGCCAGGCCACGAGACCAAGGTCGAGCCGGCGCCGCTCTACGATGCGCCCTATTACCTCGGCTCGAAGAAGCTGGACGGCAAGGTGGCTGTGGTTACGGGCGGCGATTCCGGCATCGGTCGGGCCGTGGCCGTGCTTTTCGCCCGCGAAGGCGCCGATGTGGCGGTGGTCTATCTGGCTGAGGATGAGGATGCCGAAATCACCAGATCGGCCGTCGAGAAGGAAGGCCGCCGCTGCATCCTCGTCAAGGCGGATGTCAGCGAACGGTCGCATTGCCGCCGCGCGGTCAAGGAGACGATCGGGAAACTGGGCAGGCTCGACGTGCTGGTGAACAATTCGGCCTTCCAGTACCACGCCAAGGATTTCGGCGACATCACCGAAAAGCATTTCGACACGACGCTGAAGACCAACCTGTACGGCTATTTCCATATGGCGCAGGAAGCCGTGCCGCATATGAAGCCGGGCTCGGCCATCATCAACACGGGTTCGGTCACGGGTATCGAAGGCTCGAAGGCGCTGGTGGACTATTCCATGACCAAGGGCGGCATCCACGCCTTCACACGCGCTCTGTCTGGGAATCTGGTTGGTAAAGGCATACGTGTGAATGCCGTGGCGCCCGGCCCGGTATGGACACCGCTGAATCCGTCCGACAAGGAAGCGGAGGACGTCTCGAAATTCGGCGGCGACACGCGGATGAAGCGGCCGGCCCAGCCGGAGGAGATCGCACCCGCATACGTGTTTCTCGCCTCGCCGCACTGCTCCAGCTACATCACCGGCGAGATTCTTCCGATCATCGGAGGCTATTGAGGCGAGGGGCGGCTACCGCGCTCTAAGGCAGCACCATGCGCGCTTCCCAGCGGCCCTCTGCGACCGAACGGCGGACGAGGCTGAGGATTTCGCTGCGCACCGCTTCCAAAGCATATGTCGCCGGCCGGTCGGCCATTTCGCACACATAGAGGGTTCGCGACAATTCCGGCTCGACGATCGGACGGTAATGCAGAAGTCCGCTCTCGATATGTTCGTACATGAACAGCTTGGTGCCAATGGCGCAGCCGAGTCCGGCGGCGAGCGAGGCGCCGATGGCATGGACGGAATTCATTTGCAGCTTGGCCCTTCCTTCGATCTTCTTGAGCAGGTTCGTGTCGTCCATCAGAGCGCGGGCGGATACGCCCTGCCTGAGCAGGATCATTGGAAGATTGAGGATGTCGGCGAAGCGGGCCGGCTCGTCGGTGTCGCCGATGATCGCGCGCGTGCCCACCAGCACCATCTGTTCCTCAAGGACGGCCTGCGTCCTCAGGCGCGGGTCGGCGGGCGGATTGTAGACGAGCGCGATGTCCACTTCGGATGCCATCAGATGCATCAGCGTCGAGCCCGACAGGCTCTCCGACAGCGAGAGCTGCACCTTGGGATAGTGGGAAACGATGCGCCGCGCGAGATCCACACCGATCGCCTTGACCGCTGAATAGGCCATGCCGACGGAGACTTCGCCGGAAATCTCGCCGCCGGCCTCGCGGATATCCTTTTCGGCAGCGGACATCGCCTTCAGGATCGACTTGGCATGGACGTAGAGCCGTTCGCCGGCCGCGGTGGGTTGCAGGCCGCGGGGCTTGCGCACGAAAAGCGGCGCGCCCAGTTCCGTTTCGAGATTGGCGAGGTGATGACTGAGCGCGGATACGGCGACCCGACAGGTCTCGGCCGCGCTGGACAGGGTGCCTTGCTCGTAGATGACGGCGAAGTAACGGAGTTGGCGGGAGTCCATCGACGCAGCCACGGTTTCTGGATTTTCGAAAGGTGTCTTGCAAACATTATGATTTTACGACGCCATCGGCAACGTTAGCCTGCGTGGAGGAGATTAAGATGGACGAAAGCTTCCGGCCCCTGGCGGGTATCAGGGTCGTCGAGATGAGCCACATGATCATGGGGCCGTCCTGCGGCATGTTCCTGGGGATGCTGGGCGCGGAGGTGATAAAGGTCGAGCCGCCGGAAGGCGACAAGACGCGTAATCTCACCGGCATGGGAAGGCCCTTCTTTCCCCTGTTCAACCGCGGCAAGAAATCGGTTCAGCTCGATCTGAAAGCCGAAGCGGGGCGGCGCGCGTTCGATGCGCTGCTGGCGACGGCCGATGTTTTCGTCGACAATTTCCGCGATGCGTCGCTGGTGAAGATGGGCGCCGACCCCGAGGATTTGCGCCGGCGCTACCCGAAGCTGATCCTGGCCTCGCACAAGGGCTTCCTGAGCGGTCCCTATCAGGACCGCACGGCTCTCGACGAGGTGGTCCAGATGATGACGGGCCTCGCCTACATGACCGGGCCGACGGGGCGGCCGCTGCGCGTCGGTTCCTCGGCCAACGACATCATGGGCGGGTTGTTCGGCGCCTTCTCGGTCCTGGCCGCGCTGCTGGAACGCAAGGAGACCGGCAAGGGCCGCAGCCTGCGCGTCGGTCTGTTCGAGAATTGTCTTCTGCTGGTGGCCCAGCACATGGTGCAGTTCGAACTCGAAGGCGTAAACCCGCCGCCCATGCCCGAGAGGACCTTCTCCTGGCCGGTCTACGACATTTTCGATACGGCCGATGGCCGCCAGATGTTCGTCGGCGCGGTGACCGAAGGCCAGTGGGTGGCGCTATGCCGGCTGCTGGACCTCGACGAATTGCTCGCAGACCCCGGGTTGCAGAAGCGCATGGACCAGATCGATGCCCGCGACCGGACGATTCCGGTGGTGGCCGAGGCCATTGCGCTGCGTGTTTCAGGAAAACTCGCCGAGGATTTCGAGAGGCTCGGCATTCCGTACTCGCCGATCGCCAAACCGTCGGACATGTATTCGGACCCGCATGTGATGCGGCCGGGAGGATTGGCGACGTCGCGGTTGCCCGATGGTCAGAGTTTCCGTGCGCCTTCGCTGCCGTTCGACGTCGATGGCGTCATGCTGTCAGGGGGCGGCGATGTGCCTGCGCTCGGGCAGGATACTGCGTCGGTCCTCGGCTCGCTTGGCCTCGACACGGAGGCCATCAGCAAGGCGAGGGGACCGGTGAGGCAGGCGGCATGAGCCGGGCGGCAGCGATATATCCTCCGGACCGGGTCACGCTTCGCGAGGTCGGCCTGCGCGACGGGCTGCAACTGGTCAAGTCCTGGCCATCCACGACCGAGAAGCGAAACTGGCTGGCGGCGGAGCATGAAGCGGGCGTGCGCCATTTCGAAGTCGGTTCGTTCCTGCCGGCGGCGCGCTTCCCGCAATTCGCCGATGTCCTCGGCGTGATCGGCGCGGTGGAGGCGCTGCCCGGCGCTCACGGCATAGCCCTCGTCCTCAACGATCGCGGCGCCCGCGATGCCGTGGCTTCGGGCGTGCCGGAAATCGGCTGCGTCGTATCGGCGACCGAGGAACACAGCCTGGCCAACACGGGTCGCACGCGTGACGCTTCGATCGCCGATCTGAAGCGGTTGTGCGAGATGCGCGATGCCGCGCCGCGCCGTCCGCTGGTCAATGCGGGCATAGCCATGGCGCTCGGCTGTTCGATTACCGGCGCGGTCGCTCCCGATGAGGTCGTGAAGCTGGCTGAGCGTTGCCTCGAAGCGGGCGCCGACGTGATCGGCATCGCCGACACTGTGGGCTATGCCGGCCCCAGGGCCGTCGGCGAACTGACGGCGCGGGTCAAGCGCCTGGCTGGTGAAACGCCGGTTGTCGTGCATCTGCACGACACGCGCGGCATGGGCATCGCCAACGCGGCCGCCGCGCTCGACGCCGGTGCCGGTATCCTCGACGGCTCGCTCGGCGGGTTGGGTGGCTGCCCATTTGCGCCCGGCGCGACCGGCAATGTGGTTTTCGAGGACCTCGTCTTCCTGTGCGAGGAGAAGGGTTTCGACACCAGGATCGACATCTCGAAACTGGTTGCGGTGCGCAAAATACTGGAATCGGAAATGCCGGACGAGCCGCTGCATGGCGGCTTGGCGCGGGCGGGATTGCCCGGTCGCACGGCGGCGTGACTGCGATGGAGGAAACGGCGCGTCGCGCCGCGGAATGAAACGGTCAAACGGGAGGAACACGATGACCATGCTGATCAGGATTTCGGCCGCGCTGGCAATGGCGACGGCGCTCGGCGGCAACGCCTATGCTGCGACCAAGATGCGCTGCAGCCATCAATTGCCGCCGGCGCATCACATCGCCGTCGTCATCGACAAATGGGCGGCGGAGGTAGAGAAGCTCTCCGAAGGCGAACTCGACGTCCAGGTGTTCGGTGCCGACAGCCTCGTCAAGGCCAACGACAACATCCAGGCGGTCGCCAAGGGCGACATCGAATGCGCTTTCTCGCTCAACTTTCAGTGGGGCAAGACGCTGCCGCTGATGAACGTCACCATCGGCCCCTACACCATGTCCTCGATCGAGGCGTGGAAGAAGTGGCCGACCTCCGAGGCGGCCGCCTTCCTCGAGGAGAAACTGTCGGCCAAGGGCGTCAAGAACGTCGCCTGGCTGTTCCAGACCAACACCAGCGTCTTCACCTCGAAGGGTCGCGAGTTGGTCAAGCCCGATGATTTCAAGGGCATCAAGATACGCGGTCTGGGCGGGCCCTTCGACCAGGGGCTTGTCGCCATGGGCGCTTCGCCGGCGACGCTGCCCGGCTCCGAGGTCTATCAGGCGCTGTCGACCGGCGTTATCGACGCAGGCATCACCGACGTGGCAGCCGCATGGTCGCGCAAATACTACGAGGTGCAGGACCACATGACGGTGACGCCGGTGCTGGCCGCCTATGCTCACGGCTATCTCAATCCGGCCTTCTATGACGGGCTGAGCGACAAGTCGAAGGCGGCGCTGAAGAAGGCAGGCGAAGAGGCTGCCGCCTGGGCGATCGAGGCTTCGCAGGAGGCCGCGAAGAGCGCGCCGGGCGACCTGGAAGGCAAGGGCGTCAAGGTCCATATCGCAACCGATGCCGAGAACGCGGCGTTCAAGGCTGCGATGGGCCCGGCCTTCGACAAGGCTTTCGCCGAGCAGACCGGCGAGGACGGCAAGAAACTGCTCGAACTCGTCGCCAAGCTGCAGCAGTAGTCGGGCCATGATCCCCGGGCAAGACAAGGCGGAGGCTCGTCCCTCCGCCGGCCTGCTCAAGGCCATCGAATGGCTGTCCGCGCTTTTCGGCGTGGTCAGCGGCGTCCTTATCCTGATCGTGCTGGCGCTGACCTCGGTCGGCGTCTTCATGCGCTACGTGCTCGACCGGCCGATACGCGGCATAGACGAGGCGACCGGTTTCCTGGTCGTGGCCATCGTCATGTTCGGCGCCGCGGAGACGCTGCGCCGCAGCGAGCATATCCAGATCGACCTCGTCACCAACGCCTTGCGCGGCAGGACCCGCTGGGTCTTCGACCTGTGGGCATATGTCTGCGTCCTTGTCTTTTCGGTGGTGTTCCTCTTCACGGCCTGGCGCACCGTCGCCTTCTCCTGGAGCTTCGGCGAGTACTCGACGGGCTATCTCGAAATGCCGATGTGGATTCCGCAGGCGACCATGTTGCCCGGCGCCGCCTTGCTGGGCCTGGTCGCAATCCTCAAGATCGTCCAGTTGCTCGCGGCGAGGACAAACGCATGATTTTTGTCATCCTCGCCCTGCTCATCGCCCTGCTGATGACCGGCATGCCGATCTTCGCAGCGCTCGGCCTTGCCTCGCTCATCGTTATGGCGCTGCTCGAGCACAACATAGGGAGCATGGCGGATACGATCTTCGCCAGTCTCGACAATCCGCTGCTCGCCACGCTGCCGATGTTCGCCTTCATGGCGCATATCATGATCAAGGCGAAGGTCATCGACGACCTTTACGATATGGCCAACAAGCTTGTCGGTCATGTGCGCGGGGGCTTGAGCTTCGCCACCATAATTTCCTGCACCATCTTCGCCACCATCTCGGGCTCGTCGGTCGCGACCGCCATGACCATCGGCGCGGCCTCCATCCCGCAGATGAAGCGCTTCGGATACCGGCCGCGCGACACCTATGGCGTGATCGCCGCCGGCGGCACGCTCGGTATTCTTATCCCACCGTCAGGCCCGATGATCCTCTACGCCATCGTCACCAACGCCTCGATCGGCGCGCTTTTCCTCGCCGGCGTCGTGCCGGGCCTGATGATCGCGGTCATCTTCGCGGGCTACAGTTGGCTGCAGGCGCGCACGCATGGCGACGTCAGGGCCGAGGAATGGCCGGGCTTTCCAGCCATCGGCAAGGCGTTGTGGAACTCGATCTGGGCGGTGATGATGCCGCCGATTATTCTCGGCGGTATCTATCTCGGTGTTTTCACCGCCTCCGAGGCAGCGGCCGTCGGCGCCGCCTATGCGCTGGCGGTGGCGCTGCTGGTCTATCGCAATGTCAGTTTCCGCGACCTTGTCGACGTCACGCTGGAGACCATGCGCACCAGTGCCATGCTGTTCATGATCATCGCGGCCGCCGGCCTGTTCGGCCACGCGGTGACGATCGTGCGGCTGCCGGCCGAGATCATGGAAAGCGTGACCGCCATGGGCCTGTCGCAGGCAGGCTTCATCTTCGCGGTCATGTTCGCCATCTTCATCCTCGGCATGTTCCTGGAGACGATCGCCATCATCCTGATCACCACGCCGATCATCCTGCCGGCGATGATCGCGCTCGACATCAACCCGATCTGGTACGGCGTGATGCTGATGATCAACCTGGAGCTTGCCCTGATCACGCCGCCGGTCGGCATGAACCTGTTCGTCATCAAGGCCATCAGCGGCGCGCCGCTGGCTCACGTGATCCGCGGCATCGTGCCCTATGTGGTGTTGCTGATCGTCTGCCTGTTCGTGGTCTGGCTGGTTCCGGAGCTTTCCCTGTGGTTGCCCAGAAATGCGGGCTTCGGGGGATAGTCGGAGTAGGAGGCGGTGGCGACGAAAGGGCGAAGCCGGCAAACCCGCCGATTTGCCAAGGTCAGAGCAGCTTTGCGACTTTCTTCCCGACGTCCAGGAACCGCAGCGGGTTGATTGCCTCGCCGTTGTGGCGGATCTCGTAGTGAAGGTGGGGGCCGGTCGAACGGCCGCTCGAACCGGTTTCGCCGATCTCGTCGCCGGCGGCCAGCTTCTGTCCGACCTTGACGAGGATCTTGGAGAGATGACCGTAGCGGGTGGAGAAGCCGTTGCCGTGGTCGACCTCGACCATGCGGCCATAGCCGCCGGCCCAGCCGGCGCGCACCACGGTGCCGGGCGCCGTTACCGTGGCAGCCATGCCGACCGGTGCGCGGAAATCCATGCCCGAATGCAGCGCGGCGGTGCCGAGGATCGGATCGGTGCGGACGCCGAACGGACTGGTGACGACATGGCCGGGTGCGGGATTGGCGAGCGGCAACCGGCGCGCCTCTTGCCTGAGATGGTCCAGCGTATCCAGTGCCGTGTCGAGTTCCTTGACCTTGATGTCGAACATCGCTTCGCTGTTGAGCGGGATCAGCGGGCCGCCGACATCGCTCTCGTCCTTGCCGAAGTCGTTGTCGATGGGCAGGTCCGCCGCCCGCAGCGCCTCGGTAATGGTGTCCGCGTTTTCGTAGGCCGCGTCGGCCAGCCTGGTGATGCGCGTCAACTGTTCGTTTTCGATGGTGCGCAGCGATTGATTGATGGAGACGAAAAGCTTGTCGGCGCGATCGGCGGCCAATTCGTCGGGCAGGGTGGAATCGCGGGTCGACCACAATGAGAATGGCCGCGTATCGCCGGCGCCCAGGCTTGTCAGCGAGGCCTGTTGGACAAGCGGCGCGGCGGTGTTGGTTTTGAGTTCGGCGCGGTTGTCCGGCCTCTGCTGGGGCGTCGGCGCGGTATCCGGCAGCGCATCGGCTTCGGCTCGCTCCAGGATCGAGCCCAGGCGTCCGTGCCGCTGGGTGAGTTGGTTCTGGCGGTCGAGCAGTTCGCCGACCTTGGTTTCCATCAACTGCTGGTCGAGAAGCTGGCGGCTGGTGATGCGGTCGACCTGGGCGCGCAGCGCCGAGATGCGATCCTCATAAGCCTGCTGCATCCGCGCCTGCCTGGCAGTCGTCGCGCCGATAAGATCGTCGCGCAGCACCAGATAGGAGGTCGCCAGCAGGTAGCCGACGGCTACGGCCGCCAGCGCCGAACCGGCAAAGGCAGCCAGCCACGGCCGCACCGTGAAGTGACGTATCTCGTCGCCGCGAGCGATGATGACTGTATGAGGTTCCTTGCGTTTACCGAAGACCGCCGACTGACCGGTATCGTTCACGAGACCAAGCTTTCGTTTGCCACACCCGTTCGCGATTACACATCGTTAGGGTTAACAAAGCCTTCTTTGGCTTGGTGCATGGTTAAGACGCATGCGGAAAATCACAGGGCGCTTACGGCCTCCAGTACGGCCTCGGCATGGTCCTTGACCCGGACCTTGCGCCAGATGCGGGCGATGCGGCCGTCCGCGTCGATGAGGAAGGTGGCCCGCTCGACACCCATGTAGCGACGGCCGTACATCTGCTTCTCCACCCATAGATGGTAGGCTTCGATCGCTTTCCGCTCCTCGTCAGCCACCAGAGCGACGGTCAATCCGTGTTTCGCCTTGAATTTGTCGTGTTTTCGCGCGCTATCCGGCGAAAGCCCGATGACGGCCGCGCCGGCCTTTTGGAACGCAGGCAGAAGCTGCGAGAAGGCGACCGCCTCGTTGGTGCAGCTTGCCGTGTCGTCCTGCGGATAGAAGTAGAGCACGACCGGCTTGCCGCGCAGGGCGGAAAGCCTGACCGAGCCGCCTCCGTCGCACGGGAGATCGAAATCGGGCGCCATGTCGCCCACATCGAGATCGGCCATGTGAACTCCTGTTTGAGGTTACGCCACGGGTGACAGCGTTATACTGTCGAGCGGGGATTCGTCCACGACCGACATCGCGAAAACGGAAGACTGGTTGGATCAGGAGCGGCACGAAAAGATCAAGTTCAGGCGCGACGAGATCGCCGACCTGGGCGCGATGCCTTCTGCCTGCACCGTGCCACCTTTGGGGAGAGCGCGATTTCGTCGCGGCCGTCGCCTCCTTGTCAAGGCCGTCCTCCCGGCCGCCTGTCTTTTCGCCGCGCTTGCCGTCGCAATCTATGCGATCGGCGCGTCCGGCATCGGCTCCGCGCGCCTGCGCTCAGTCGCCGAGCGGGCGATCGAGAGGATGGCCGGCTTGGATGTCGATGTCGCGTTTGGCCCCGCACGCATAACACTCGACAGCGCAAGCTTCCTGGCGCTGGAAGTCAGCGACGTCAAGCTGACGGCGCCTGGCGCCGGACCGATGGTCGAGGCTGGGACGGTGCGGTTCGGCGTCCGCTTGATCCCGCTCCTGTCCGGAGAGGTCCGGCTGACAAGCGCCAGGCTTGCCGATGCCCGCATCGTGGCTGCCGCCTTGCCCTCGCGCGGCGGCGACTGGAGCGTCTCTCTGCGGAACGAGGATGGACTGATCGACCCGGACAAGGTGACAGAGGCCGTGTTCGGCGCGGTTCATCAGGCGCTGGATGCCGTGCGGCTGGATTCGCTGCGCCGCATCGGCTTCCAGAACGTCGACGTCGTGTTGTCGGATGCCGGTGCTGTCAGGCTGCTGCGGATCGCCGATGCCCGCATCACCGAGACCGGCCCGAACAAGATCGAGCTTTCGGCGAAGGCCGATGTCGATGGCAGGGTTCTGACGCTGGCCGCTTCGGCGGAACGCGAGTCCGGCCTCCGGCGCATCGGCGCCCTGGAAGCGAATGTGGACCTGGTGACGCCCGAAGGCGGCACGAAATCCTCCGCCGGTACGAGATTGGGCAAATTCGCCCTGCATCTCGCCGGTGCGGAAGGCAACGGCGCTTCCGCGTCGCATCTGACTGCCACGCTGTCGCTGGCCGGCGCGGTATTCGATCTCGGTTCGCACGGCCTGTTGCCGGCCGATGTCGATCTCGATGCCACGCTCACCGCCGGCGCCAATAAGCTTTCCGTCGATCGGCTGCGGGTGAAGTCCAGCCGTTCCGAGTTCGATTTCGTAGGTTCGATCGGGCCGAAGCCGCGCGAGGCCGGGTCGACGGAGGAGCCGTCCTACCGTTACGATCTGGTCAGCGACGGCTCGACGCTGGCGCCGGAGGATTCGCCGGAGCCGGCACTCCGCTTCCTGGCACGCATCGCAGGGACCTACCGGACCGAGAGCCGCAAGCTCGTTGCCGACACCATCGCGCTGCGCTCGGGTCCGGCCGGCGAAGTGCTCGGCACCGCGAGCGTCGCTTTCGTGCCCGGCGAGGCGCCGGGCGTATCGCTGGCCATCGGCGTGCACGACATGCCGGTTTCCCACGTCAAACAACTATGGCCCTGGTTCTCCGCCCACAGCGCGCGGCTGTGGGTGCTCGACAATCTGTTCGGCGGTCGCGTCATCGACGGCAATGTGCAGTATCGCGTGGCGCCCGGCCGTGCCGGCAACGGTGTGCCGCTGTCGGGCGACGAGGTGTCCGGCCGCTTCGAGATCGACGGTTCGCGCTTTGACACCGCAGGGCGCATACCGCCGGTGCGCGACGCCGTGGGCGCGGTGGAATTCCACGGCAACGACGTCGAGATCACCCTGTCGTCGGGCACTGTCTACATGCCGGGCGGCCGCACCGTTGCCGCCAGCAACGGCAAGCTGACGGTCGAGAACGCCAATGTGTCGCCGGTGATCGGCGCGCTGGATATCGACGTGGCCGGCGAGGCACCTGCGATCGCGGCACTTGCCTCCTACGAACCGATCAACGCGATGCGCCATGTCGGTATCCTGCCGGACGAATTGTCCGGCACGGTGCACGGCAATGTGAGGGCGGACATCCCGCTTCAGTCCGGCGTCGACACCGACAGGCTGAATTGGCTGGTGGCGCTGGACTATCGTGGTCTCGCGGTGGCCAAGCTCATCGACGGCCAGATGGTGACGGAAGCGGATGGCAGCATCACGGTCGATCCGAAAAAGGCGGTGATTTCCGCCCAGGGCCGCCTCAACGGCATTCCCGCCGAGATCGATCTCACCGAGCCGCTGGAGACGGACGGCCCGCCGCGCAGCCGCAAGGTGATGCTGGTGATCGACGACAAGACACGCGAGGCTTTCATGCCTGGCCTGTCGACGCTGCTGGCCGGGACGGTCAAGGTCGCCCTCGACCGCAACGACGACGGCAGCGAGGACATTTCCGCCGACCTCACGGGCGCGAAGCTGACTATCCCCTGGGCCGGTTGGAGCAAGGGCCCCGGGGTGCCTGCCGACGTTTCCTTCACGATGACCGGAGACGGCGCCGCAAGGACGCTCTCCAATTTCGACCTCGACGGCAAAAGCTTCGCCATCGATGGCAAGGTCGCACTCAATGGCGGCAGCCTGTCCTCCGCCGATTTCGACAAGGTCCAGCTCAATCGCGGCGATGATGTCGCCGTCTCGGTCAAGCGCTCGGCCAAGGGGTATGCAGTTTCCATTCGTGGCAATGCGCTCGATGCGCGTCCGTTGATCAAGCAGTTCACCTCCGATGCCGACACGGCGGCGAAGGCGGCGGGAAGCGACGCGATCTCCGTCAGCGCCGACATCAAGTCCTTGACCGGCTTCCACGATGAGCGCCTCGCAAATCTGAAGCTCGACTACAGCGTGGCAGGCTCCAAGGTCGATGGGCTCAAGGTCAGCGCAACCGCCAGCTCCGGCGCCGCGATCGACATTGCCGACACCGCTTCCGGCGGCAGACGCTCGTTGACGATGAAATCCGCCGACGCGGGAGCAGTTCTGCGCTTCCTCGACATCTACGAGCACATGCAGGGCGGTGCCTTGTCACTGGTGCTCAGCGGCGACAGCAACGGTCCGATTCGAGGCAGCGTCGACGCACGCAGTTTCCTCGTCGTCGACGAACCCAAGCTGGCTTCCATCGTCTCGACCAGGCCGGCCGGCAGCAATCGCAGCCTGAACGAGGCGGTCAAGGCCGACATCGATACGTCGCGCGTGACTTTCGAGCGCGGCTTTGCCGAGATCGAGAAAGGGCAGGGCTATCTCAACCTCGCCAACGGTTTGCTGCGCGGCCCGTCGATCGGCGCCACCTTCCAGGGCACGCTCTACGATCGCAACGACAACATGGACGTGACCGGGACCTTCATGCCGATCTACGGCCTCAACCGGATTTTCGGTGAACTCCCCATTGTAGGAGCGCTGCTGGGCAACGGCCGCGACCGCGGCCTGATCGGCGTGACCTTTCGCCTGAAGGGCAAGGCCGGAAAGCCCGAACTCGACGTCAACCCGCTGTCCGTCATCGCGCCCGGCATCTTCCGCTCGATCTTCGAATTCCGATGACGGTCGAGCCGCATTGCGCCATCCGACGTTGGCAGGACTTGTCAGGGACGGATTGCCGCCTCTTGAATGGCGGCCCTTCCTGCGGCCATAGTCCGGACCGATCCATCAATGGAAACAAGCATGTCCCTGTCCGACAAACCCGTCGAAACGCTGACCGTGGACGAGGCCGCGGAAGAACTGGAGCGTCTCGCCCTTGAGATCGCCGAGCACGACCGGCGCTACCACATGGAAGACGCGCCGACGATCACGGACGCACAGTACGACGCACTGCGCATCCGCAATGCCGCCATCGAGGCCCGTTTTCCAGACCAGGTTCGCGAGGATTCGCCATCCCTCAAGGTTGGCGCGCCGCCGGCCGAAGGCTTCGCCAAGGTGCGCCATGCCGTGCCGATGCTCAGCCTCGCCAAGGCCTATACCGACCAGGATGTTCTCGATTTTCTCGAGCGCGCGAAACGCTTCTTCGAGAAGGACAAGGATTTCGACATCGCCTTCACCGCCGAGCCGAAGATCGACGGCCTGTCGGCGTCGCTGCGCTACGAGAAAGGCGTGTTCGTCCAGGGCGCGACTCGCGGTGATGGCGCCGTGGGCGAGGACATCACCGCCAATCTGAAGACGATCGCCGACATTCCTCATCGCCTCAAGGGCTCCGGCTGGCCCGAAACCATCGAAATCCGTGGTGAGGTCTACATGACCTACGCGGAATTCGAGGCGCTGAAGGAGCGTTCGGCGGCCGTCGGCGGCCAGGATTACGTCAATCCGCGCAACACCGCGGCCGGATCGCTGCGCCAGAAGGACCCGTCCGTCACCGCCAGCCGCAATCTGAAATTCTTCGCCTATGCCTGGGGTCATACGACCGAGGATCCCGCGCCCACCCAATACCAGGCGGTGCAGAAGTTCGCCGAATGGGGGTTCAAGGTCAGCCCCCTGATGGTGCGGGCGAAGTCGGTGGACGAGTTGATCGCGCAGTATCGCATCATCGAGGCGCAGCGCTCGTCGCTCGGCTACGACATCGACGGCGTCGTCTACAAGGTCGACCAGCTCGATCTGCAGCGCCGCTGGGGGTTCGTCACCAGCGAGCCGCGCTGGGCGATCGCGCACAAATTCCCCGCCGAGCAGGCGACCTCGGTCGTGCGCAAGATCGACATCCAGGTCGGCCGCACCGGTACGCTGGCGCCCGTCGCGCGGCTCGACCCGGTGACTGTCGGCGGCGTCACCGTCGTCAATGTCACGCTCCACAACGAGGATTACATCAAGGGCCTCGATTCGAACGGCCAGCCGATCCGCGAAGGCAACGATATCCGCATCGGCGATACCGTCGTCATCCAGCGGGCAGGAGACGTCATCCCGCAGATTGTCAGCGTGGTTATCGACAAGCGGCCTTCGGACGCGATTCCTTACGAGTTCCCGCACACCTGTCCCGTCTGCGGCTCGCCGGCGACGCGCGAGATCAACGAGAAGACCGGCAAGGAGGACTCGCGCCGGCGCTGCACGGGCGAACTGATCTGCGCAGCGCAGGCGGTCGAAGGGCTGCGCCATTTCGTGTCGCGCGGCGCGCTCGATATCGAGGGTTTGGGCGCGGAGAACATCGACCTGTTCTTCAATGCCGGGCTGATCAAGACCGCCGCCGACATCTTCACTCTCAAGGACCGGCGCGCGGAGGCGCAGCAGGCGCTGGCCGCACGCCGCGAGGAGCAGGCCCGGCTGCGCGAGGCCGCGTCCGGCAAGGAGCGCAAGAACGTGCGCAGCGCCGACCAGCGCAACTTCGAGGGACTGGACAAACTGTTCGCCGCCATCGACGCGCGCCGCGAGCCGGAACTCGACCGGTTCATCTTCGCGCTCGGTATCCGCCATATCGGCGAGACGACGGCGGCGGTGTTGGCCCGCACGTTCTCGACCATGGAGGAACTGATCCGCGTCGGCAAGGAGACGGCGGCGGCCGAGGACCCGCACACGGTTTTCCCGTCGATCAACGGCATCGGCGACACCGTGATCGGGGCATTGCGCGACTTCTTCGGCAACGACCGCAACGACGAAGTGCTCGACAGATTGCTGCAGGAAGTCCATCCAAAGCCTTATGTCGTCACCATTTCCGCCGACAGCGCCGTCGCCGGCAAGACGGTCGTGTTCACCGGCTCTCTGGAAAAGATGACGCGTTCGGAGGCGAAGGCGATGGCCGAACGGCTGGGCGCCAAGGTGGCCGGCTCGGTATCGGCCAAGACCGATCTGGTTGTGGCAGGTCCCGGTGCCGGTTCGAAGCTCAAGCAGGCCACCGAACTCGGCATCGAGGTCATCGACGAGGACGCCTGGCTCGATCGCGTCGGCCGGAGCACGTGATGGCGGCGGCCTTCAACGGTTTCGGCGAGAAAGCCCTACCTTTCCTCAGGGCGCTGAATTTCCACCAGAGCCGGGAATGGTTCCAGGAGAACCGCGACCTGTTCGAAAAGGAACTGCGCGAGCCACTGGGCGATCTTATCGATGTGCTGACGGAGCGTTTCGCCGAGGCTGGGCTCGGCTTGAAGGGCGACCGAAAAAAATCGCAGTTCCGCATCAACCGCGACGTGCGCTTCTCGAAGGACAAGCGGCCTTATACCGACCATGTCTCGGCGATCTTGTCGCCGGACGGCACGAAATCCGAGAACGGCGTGTTCTTCGTCCATGTCGGCACCGAGCGCTGCTTTGCGGCTGTCGCCTGGTGGCAGCCCGCGCCGCCGCTGCTGCAGGCGATGCGCACCGCGATCGTGGAGAAGACGCCCCAGTTCCGCCGCATGGTCGCGGCGCTGGCGAAGAGCGGCCTGGAAATCGGCGCCGAGGAGCGCCTGAAGCGCGCCCCACGCGGTTTTCTGGACGTATGGCAGCCCGACCTTGCCGCTGCCGTCCGTAACCGCCACTTCGTCGTGCGCCACCAGATCGATCCGGCAGCCATCCACAAGCCGGCGTTCGCCGACGAGCTTTTCGATTTCACAGTGCACGCCAAGCCGCTGCTCGATTGGGGCAGGGCGATCGAGCGCAGGGTGGTGCGCTCCTGACGGTCCATCATTTCCGCTGATCGTTTGGCTCAAGCGAATTCGTGTGACACGGCTCCCATCGGTCCCTACATACGGCGCTCCCAAAAGGAAAAGCCACATGTCGACACAGGCGATCGCCCAAGACTCATCGCCCACCAGCGCGTTCTGGGAAGGTGCGCGGTTGAGCATCCCGGTGATCGTGGCCGCCGGCCCCTTCGCCCTGCTGTTCGGGGCATTGGCGGTCGACAACGGGTTTTCGGTGTTCGAGGCATTCCTGATGAGCGCGGCTGTGTTCGGCGGCGCCAGCCAGATGGTCGGCATCGAGTTGTTCGGCCAGCACGTCGCACCCTGGCTGATCGTGCTGTCGATCTTCGCCGTCAACTTCCGGCATGTGCTCTATTCGGCGGCGATCGGGAGGCATCTCGCGCACTGGCCGATCATCCAGCAGGCTATCGCCTACTTCGTCCTGACCGACCCGCAATACGCCATCGCCGAGAGCAAGGTGGAGAGCGGTCGCAAGGTCGGCTTCGCCTTTTACATGGGCGCCGGCATGCCGGTCTACGTGTCGTGGACGATCCTTTCCGGCATCGGCGCTTTCTTCGGCAGGATGATCCCCGACACCCAGGCGCTCGGTGTCGATTTTCTGTTGCCGATCTATTTCCTCGGCCTCGTCATGGGCTTCCGCAAGCGGCCGCTCTGGCTGCCGGTGGTCGTCGCCAGCGCCATCGCCTCGATCATCGCCTACAGGATCGTCGGGTCTCCCTGGCATGTCTCGATCGGCGCGGCGGCGGGCGTTCTGCTTGCGGTCATGTTGCCGCCGCATCACAGCGGCATCGGAGAGCGGCCATGAGCGCCACCGTCTGGATCATCCTCGCCGGCGCCGTCGCCACCTACCTTACCCGCATCGGCGGAAATCTCATTATTTCGCGCTTCGAAACCCTGCATCCGCGCGTCGAGGCCGGATTGAACGCCGTGCCGGCCGCGGTGCTGACAACACTGGTGGCGCCGGAAATGCTGCATGCCGGCCCGGCCGAATGGCTTGCTATCGTGGTTGCCGGTCTGGTCGCGCTGCGCGGCGGGCTGATGACGATGTTCCTGGCGGGCGCCGTTGTGCTGATCGTTGCGCGTCAGTTCATGTCCTGACCGCGCTCAAGCACCTCTCGCTTCGGGTGTTCGTTGTTTGAAAGCTCTATTCAGGGGCTTTTCGTTCGCTGCGCGAACCACTCCTCACCTCTTCTCCTCCTGCGGAAATGCCGCGCAGGCTTTCTCCAGCCAGGCAAGCACCTCGCCGTCCAGCATCGGGCCGATCTCGGCCAGAACCCGGGCGTGGTACTGGTCAAGCCAGTGGAGTTCGTCGCGCGTCAGTATGTGCAGCTTGATGAGCCGCCGGTCGAACGGCGCGAGCGTCAGCGTCTCGAAGCCGTGCATGGCGATGTCGCCGCCCTCGATCGCCCCGGTCGGCGTGACGAGGATAAGATTCTCCAGCCGGATTCCGTAAGCGCCTTCCTTGTAGTAACCCGGCTCGTTGGAAAGCATCATGCCTTGCTTGAGCTTCTCCGTGCCGGTGCGGGCGATGCGCTGCGGCCCTTCGTGAACCGCAAGATAGGAGCCGACGCCGTGGCCGGTGCCGTGCGCGTAGTCCAGCCCATGTTTCCACAGCGCCATTCGAGCAATGGCGTCGATCTCGGAGCCGCGCGTGCCGGCGGGGAAGCGCAGCGTCGAAATGCCGATCAGGCCCTTCAGAACGAGCGTGTACCGCTCGCGCATCTCCTCGGTCGGCTGACCGACAGGCACGGTGCGGGTGATGTCGGTGGTGCCGTCCTGATATTGCGCGCCGGAATCGAGCAGGAACAACTCGCCGTCGTTCAGCTTGCGGCTGGTGGCGCGCGAGACGCGGTAGTGCATGATCGCCCCGTTCGGCCCGGCGCCGGAAATCGTGTCGAAGGAGACGTCGCGCAGCGGCATCTGCGTCTCCTCGCCGGTCTGGCGGCGGCAGTCTTCCAGCTTCGTCACCACGGCGATCTCGTCCAGCGAGCCGGGCTTTTGCCGGTCCAGCCAGCACAACAGCTTCGCTACCGCGGCGCCGTCGCGGCGATGCGCGGCGCGGCTGCCGGCGATCTCGGCCTTGTTCTTGGTCGCGCGCGGGATGCGCGCCGGGTCCGGCGCCTCGACGACGCTGCCGCCATTGTCGGCGACCAGCATCCGGAGCTTTTCCGCCGCCAGCGCCGGATCGAGCGCAATCTTCGCGCCGCTCTTTGCCAGCGCGACGAGATCCGGCTCGAAGTCGCCGGGTTCGCGCGGCTCGGCAAGCTGGGTCAGATACGCTTCCACGGTGCGCGAGAATTTGCGCTTGTCCATGTAGAGCCGATGCTTGCCGTCGGCGGCCAGTATCGCGAAGCCGAGCGCCAGAGGCGTGTGCGGCACGTCGCCGCCGCGGACGTTGAAGGCCCAGGCGATGGAGGAGGGGTCGGTCAACACGGCATGGCTGGCGCCGTCCTTTTCGATCGCCGCCGCCAGCCGCGCCAGCTTGTCCTTGGCCAGTTCGCCGGCCAGCGCGTTGGGGTGAAGTTCCACCGGAGCCAGCGGCGGCGTCGGCTGGTCATCCCAGATCGCGTCGATGGGGTTTTCGGCCAGCGGCACCAGTTCCGCGCCGACCTTGTCGGCCGATGCCTTGAGCGCTTTGACCTCGGCGATCGTATGAAGCCAGGGATCGAAGCCGATGCGCGCGCCCTTGCCGATGTTTTCCTTCATCCAGGCGGCGGGGGGATTGTCGATCAGGCTCTCGACGGCGAACACCGACAGGTCGGTTTCCTGACGGACCTGAAGCTGGTAGCGGCCGTCAACGAAGATGAAGGCGCGGTCCTTCAGCACGATCGCCACCCCGGCCGAGCCGGAGAAACCTGTCAGCCATTTCAGCCGCGCGGCGCGGGCCGGCACATATTCGCCCTGGTGCTCGTCGGCGCGAGGCACGATGAAACCGTCCAGCCGGTGCGCCGCCAGCCATTCGCGCAGTTTCGCCAAGCGCGGCTCGCCGACGGAGGGATCGCCTGCGGAATCGAAAGTCTGGAACATGGCGGCCGCTTCTTCCTGAGGGTTTCCGAGGTTGGACCGTAGCCGCAGGACTCGGCACAGGCAATCCGCCGCGCTTGGTCCAAACCCGTCTATGGTTGCACGATCCGGCATGGCCGCCATGCGTATATGGCAGTTCACACTAGGTCAGTATTGCTTACCTTTATCGCAGGGAGGATGGATCAGCCTGCAAGGAGCAAGCGCATGGCCACCACCGGATTTTTCAGGACAGCTTTGGACACCTTCGTTGCCAGCCGCCAGCGCGAGGCGAACCGCCAGGTCAACCGTTTTCTCGAGGGTCTCAGCGACGAGACGCTCCGGTATTACGGCTACGACCGCGCCGATTTGCGGAAGTCTTCCGACCGCTTCTGAGGCGGCGGTCAATGCTTCAAGTGGAGCGTCACCCAGCCTTCGCGGTGTAGGGTATTCAGATGACGGAAGCCTGCCGCCAGATAGGCGGCAAGCACCGCCTCTTCCTGCCGGTCGAGGATACCGGACAGCACCAGCGAGCCTCCGGTTTCCACATGCCGCGCCATGTCCGGCGCCAGTTCGATGAGCGGCCCGGCGAGGATGTTGGCGACGGCGAGGTCGAAGGGGCCGCGCGCGAAGGCCGGATGGTCGAAGCCCGTGGCGGTGACGCATTCCACAAGGTCGGCGACGCCGTTGAGCTGGGCATTGCCCGCCGCCACTTCGGTAGCCACCGGGTCGATGTCCGTCGCCAGCACCGGGATATGGGCGAGCTTCGCCAGGGCGATGGCCAGCACCGCGCTGCCGGTGCCGAGGTCGAGCGCATTGGCCGGCCGCTTGGCGGCCACCACCCCGGCGAGCATTTCCAGGCAGCCGGCCGTGGTGCCGTGATGGCCTGTGCCGAAGGCCTGTCCCGCCTCGATCTCGATGGCGATCTCGCCGTCCTCGATCCTGTCGCGGTCATGCGCGCCGTGGACGAAGAAGCCGCCGGCCCGCACCGGCTTCAGCCCTTCCAGCGATTTCACCACCCAGTCGATGTCCGGCAGGTCCTCGCGCTCCACCACGCGCGACAGGGACAGTCCTGCGAGTAGGTCGCGGACGCGGTTCTCGATCCCGTCGACGTCGTCCATGGCATAGATCGAGATCTCATGAAGGTCGCGTGCCTCGTCCAGTTCGAGCACGGCGAGCGGCAGACCGTCCTCCTCGAATGCGGCATCGAGGGCGGCGAAGATGCGGTCGGCCTCAGCCTTCGTTGCTGTCAGGTACAGACGGGTCTGGCCCATGAGCGCACTCAACCCTTGGCGGCCAGTCGCTTCAGCTTGGCGACCGCCGCGTCGGCGCTCTCGCCATAGGCGATGGTGCCGGCGAAGTCGCCCTTGCCGTCGAGCAGCAGCACGGAAGCGGTGTGGTCCATCGTGTAGTCGCCGTCGCCTGTGTCGACTTTCTTCCAATAGATGCCGAAACTCTTCGCCATGGCGTGCACCTTGTCGGGATCGCCGGTGATGCCGACGATGCGGTCGGAGAAATTGCCGACATAGGTGTTCATGATCTCGGGCGTGTCGCGCTCGGGGTCGACCGAGACGAAGTAAGCGCGGATATTCTTGCCCTCGTCGCCCAGTCGCTTCAGCCAGCCGGACATTTCGAACAGCGTGGTCGGACAAACTTCCGGGCAATGCGTGAAGCCGAAGAAGACGGCGCTCGGATGGCCGCGGAAGGCCGCCTCGGTGATCGGCTGTCCCGTCTGGTCGGTAAGCGCGAAGGGCGCGCCGAACGGCTCGCCGCCATAGTGGCTGCGATACCAGTCGAAGGTCAGCCAGCCGATGCCGGCGGCCATCAGGACCAGAATGCCGACGAGGATGGAACGCATCATGGCAAAAATCCGTTGAGGCGCCACCGTCCGACGCCATTGAGCGGGATATAGCGCTGCGGCGGCGCCGGCGCAAAGAGGCCTGTTGCCGCAACCGTTCTGCCAGCACAGCTTGCAAAACAGCGGTGGCGCGCCCAACTGTGCCCGGCGAAGCAACAACAGGAGGCCTTCTTGCGCATTCTGACCGGCGGCGCGCTTGTCGCGCTTTTCACCCTCGGCGCCACCGCCGCCATGGCGGAAGAGGTCGGCAAGGTCGGTGTCGACTGGATCGGCAACGACATTATCGTCGAGGCGATCAAGGACCCCAAGGTCGACGGCGTGACCTGCCATGTCTCCTATTTCGACCGGTCGGTGGTGGATCGCCTGAAGAAAGGCAACTGGTTCGAAGAGCCGTCCGATTCGTCGATCTCCTGCCGCCAGACCGGCCCGATCACCGTTCGCGATATCGACCTCTCCGAGGAAGGCGAAGAGGTGTTCAAGCAGGGCATCAGCCTGATCTGGAAGAAACAGGTGGTGAACCGCATCTACGACAAGGCCAACGATACGCTGATCTATCTGTCGCACTCGCGCCAGGTGCAGGACGGCTCGGCCAAGATGTCGCTGTCGACGGTGCCGCTCTACGGCCAGACCGTGGTGTGGGAGAAGGAAAAGCCGAAGTGAACGCGTATAGTCCGCGTTTGCGATACCCTACCCCTAATCCTTCCCCGCAAGGGGGAGGGACCTGGCGGGCGGCGCTATGGTGCGCCGACGCGGACGATTCGGGGCCGCCCGGCGGTGTCGGCGTCTCCCTCCCCTTGCGGGGAGGGGACAGGGGTGGGGGTGGTCTCCGCATCAGTTAGCGGAATGTTGCCCGCTTGCTCCACTCCTTCCGTCATCGTAATCCCATGCCATGGACCCGCATCTCCTGCTCAGGGCGTCCGAGCCGCGCATCCACCCGACGGCGGAGCTGAAATCCTGCCGCCTGGGCCGCTACGTCTCGATCGCCGAACGCGTCATCCTGCGTGAGGTCGCCGTCGGCGATTTTTCCTATTTCGAGCGCCACGCCGAGGCTGCCTACACCTCGATCGGGAAATTCTGCTCCATTGCCGCCAACACCCGCATCAACGCGCTGGAGCATCCGTTGGAGCGCGTCACCACGCACAAGGTGAGCTATCGGCCGAACGAATATTTCCGCGGGCTGGGCGTCGATGCCGGCTTCCTCGAGCGGCGGCGCGGCAAGCCAGCGACGATTGGCCACGACGTCTGGATCGGTCATGGGGCGGTGATCCTGCCGGGCGTGACCGTCGGCAACGGGGCGGTGATCGGCGCCAATGCCGTGGTCAGGCGCGACGTGCCGGCTTTTTCAATCGTCGCGGGCGTTCCCGCCAGGCCGCTGCGCCGACGTTTTCCCGAAGAGATCGCCGCGCGCATCGAAGCGCTCGCCTGGTGGGACTGGCCCGCGGAGCGGATCGCCAGGGCAATACCCGACATGCAGGCGATGGCCATCGAAGCCTTTCTCGACCGCTGGGAAAACATCGACCCGTAAGCCAGATCCTGTGGTGCGCTAACCAAACCGCTTAACGTAAAGGATTAGCGTTAAAGATCGGAAAACGGGTTGTATACGTGAAATACAACAATCCATAGTTGTCCATCGTGTGATGATCTGTATCCTTCTTCTCGGAGGTACTTGCAGAAGGCGGAAGGAACTTTCTGCAACCAAGGAGAGAAGTCATGAAGAAGTACACTTTTGCACTTGCCGTCGCGGTCGTTTCCTTCTCGACTGTTGGCGCCTATGCCGGCGGCTTCGGGCGTCATGGAGGCAATCACGGCTTTTCGAGTGGCCTGATCAATGTCTCGCCCTCGATCGGCCTCGGCGACATCACCGCGCTGAACGGCGTGCTCAGCGGCAATGCCATCCTGAGCGGCAACAACGTCTCGGGCATCCTGAACGGCAACACCACCAATGTGCTGAGCGGGATTCTGGGCAGCGTCACCAATGTCGTGACCCAGGGCAACAGCTACAAGCTGCGTCGCCGCCACTGAACTGAAGCTCCGGGCCTGACGGCCCGGGCCGGGGCAGGAGGGTCTTGCAAGCCTTCCTGCCCTTTTTCAATAACGCCGGCCGTTATGGTGGCCATCCGCCCTCACAGACCGGCCTGCCAGCCGAGAAACACGTCGACGGTATTTTCGCGTGTATCGAGGACGGTCTTGAAAACCTTCGACGCATCGACACGCAAAACCGCCGCCGTCGATTTGGTCAACTGGTAGCGCGCCTCGGCGTAAAGGCCGTGGCTTCTTTCCTCGTTTTCGAACAGCAGGTTTTCCTTCTCCTGCCAGAACAGGCCGGCCGACAAGGCAAGATCGGCGCCGAGCTTCAGCCCGGCTTCCAGTTCGGCGCGTTGCAGCCAGGACGCCAGCGGATCGTCGCTGTCCGAGTCTTCGAAACGGCCGCAATACGTTCCGCGAAGCTCGAAGCCGCGCGGCAGCGGCTTTTTGAACGTGATCTGCCATGCGGGTCGTGCGCGGCTGTAGAGTACGTCCTCAGCGCGCAGGAACTCTGCGCCGGCGGCCACGCCGACGGTCGAGCCGTCCGCGCCGGTCCATGCGAACTCGCCGCGCAGCGCGTAGCGCTGGAAACCGACGGCGAGGGGCGGCGAACCCAGCCGCTGGACCGAGACGAGCAGTGCCGAGCCGGAAGAGCCGAAGGTCAGGCGACCGAGTGTGCGGGCCAGCCGGAAGCCGAATTGCAGCCGGTTGCGGTCCGCATCGAGTTGGGTGGGGCCGAGCAGACCCTGTTGGAACCGGCTGCGGCCGATATCTTCGATGCTGTTGGCGACTTCCAGAACCAGCGTGGCGGCCCTGCCGAGATCGATGCCCAGTTGCCCCTGCGCGCCGAACACCTGCTTCACGGTCCGCGTGCCGAGCGTCAGCGGGCCAAGTGCGAAATCGTCGCCTTCACTGGAGAGGCGATACGTCAGCGCGCCGCGCAGTTCCAGTCCCGGCCGCAGCCGGCGGAAACCCTGTGCCGACAGGGCGACGGCGCGGTCATCCTCGATGTCCACCGTGTCGTAGCGGGTGATCTGCGTCTCCGCACCCAGCGTGAAGTTGGCGTCCGCATCGCCCCATTCGCGCTGCAGCGAGCCGCGCAGCAGCGTGTACCAGTCTGAGATCGCGCGGTCGCTGTCGAGCGCATTGGTGGTGAAATGCCGTTCCAGCGAACTCGTGAACTGCGGTTGCGGTGGAGGCGCCGGGTCCGCGCGGGCAGGGGAGGCGGCAGCCAGGGCAAGGCCGATGCCGGTTGCGATGAAATTCGAAAAGGGAAACAGCCGGCGCTGCGATCGCTTGGCTTGTGTCGATCGTGCCCGACGCATGGCTGCCGCCCTGTCGATGAGACCCCTTCCGCCGTGCGGGGGTGGCGAGGCGGAAGGGGCCGGAGGTACCGCTCTGGGCGGAAGGAGCAGGCGGGATTGCCTGCGCGCTCAATGTCGCACTTCTATCTTAAATTGAATTGCAATCGCGACGATAATATCAGGTTGTATCCGGTTGTACGATGCGGAACCCGGCTTGGTGTGGCGAGTTGTTGTCGGTGCTCAAGGGATGTTCCATGTTCGAAAAGACGTTCACCAGAATCGCCAACACCGTCGCCTATGCCAGCGGTCTGCCGCTGACCTTCATCCTTTGCGCCCTTGTCGTGGTGGTCTGGGCCGTCAGCGGGCCGGTTTTCGGCTTTTCCGACACCTGGCAACTCGTCATCAACACCGGCACCACCATCGTCACCTTCCTGATGGTGTTCCTGATCCAGAACACGCAGAACCGCGATGGCGCGGCGATTCAGGCCAAGCTGGATGAACTGATCCGGGTCGGCAGGGGCCACAATCATTTCATCGGCATCGAACACCTGACCGAGACGGAGGTCGAGGAGATACGGCTGAAATGCGAGCAGGCGGCCCAGCGCCATGACAAGGAAATCGCGGAGCGGGCCGCGACCCGTGCCGTCAGCAAGAGCAATGCCCGGAACAAGAAGAACGGTGCGAAAAAACACGCCGCCTGAATTTTGCCCGGGCGGTGTGGTTGACCGCCATGCCCCAGCCCCGCATGGTGCGGCCTATCACGGAAGATCGCTTTGACCGACTGGATAGCCATCCTCAAGGAACAGACCGCCGCCGGCGATCGCATGAGCCGCGACGTCCCGCCCATGCTGGACGATCCTGCCATCAGCGAAACGCAGGTGCGAACCCTGTTTTCCGCGCTCGAGCAGCAGGTCGACTTCGCCGAGAAGCTGCGCATGGCGCTGGAAAAGTTCGGCCACGATTTCGCCGTGGTGAAGGCTGCCGAGCGGTTGGAGGAGCGCTATGCCGACCTTGCCGCTTCGGTCGCCGACAAGCTGAAGGCGATGCGCGATCAGCCTTCGTCCCGGACCTGACGCTCATAGCGCTTGTCGGGAATGAGCCAGGACGCGGCCATGGCGAAATAAAGCGCGAGGCCGATCCATTGATTCACAAAGAGTGCTAGCAATATCGCCGCTGCATAGACGGCGAGCGATAGCTTCTCCTTGCGTGCGTCCCCCAGCGCCCGGCTGAAGGCCGTATCGGGGCCATGCAGCTTGCGCAACTGCATGACGAGAACGGCATAGGCCAGCGCGCACAGAATGAGATCCATGCCATAGACGGCCACGGGCACCGGCGCGAAATGATTTTCGCCCATGAAGGCCGTGGTGACCGGCATCAGCGACAGCCAGAAGAGAAGGTTGAGATTGGCCCACAGCACGCGCCCGTCGACGCGCTGTACGGTGTGGAACATGTTGTGCAGGTTGTTCCAGTAGAGGCCGACATTGATGAAGG
>CAZBBT010000007.1:0-62406 GCA_964490065.1 uncultured Mesorhizobium sp.
CCTGCCGAAGCGGGCGGGACGGCCGATCTTCTCCTACCGGCTGTCAATCCTCTCGTTCTGGGGCATCACCTTCTTCTACATGTGGGTCGGTTCCCATCATCTCCACTACACTGCGCTGCCGCACTGGGTGCAGAACCTCGGCATGACCTTCTCGGTCATGCTTCTGGTGCCGTCATGGGCTTCCGCCGGCAACGCGCTGCTGACGCTGAACGGCGCCTGGCACAAGGTGCGCGACGACGCGACATTGCGTTTCATGTTCATCGCGGCGGTCTTCTACGGACTTTCGACCTTCGAGGGCTCGTTCCTGGCCATCAGACCGGTGAATTCGCTCTCCCACTACACCGACTGGACGGTCGGCCATGTCCATGCCGGCGTGCTCGGCTGGGTGGCGATGATCGTTTTCGGCGCGCTCTATACGCTCGTCCCGACGCTCTGGAAGCGCGAACGGATGTACTCGGCGGGCCTCGTCGAAGTGCACTTCTGGCTCGCGCTCGCCGGAACCCTCGTCTACGTTTTCGCAATGTGGAATTCGGGCATCATCCAAGGGCTCATGTGGCGTACCTACAATGGTGACGGCACGCTGACCTATTCCTTTGTCGACACTCTGCTGGCGATGTATCCCTATTATATCGCGCGCACCTTCGGCGGGCTGCTCTTCCTGCTGGGCGTGATCGTCGCCTGCTACAACATCTGGATGACGGTGCGCGGCGTTCCGGCCGTCGCCGCCGACCAACCCGAACGTCCGGCCGAGCCGGGCACCGCGCCTGCCCCTGCGGAGTGACACGATGCGTGAGCTTTTTCACCGCAAGCTCGAACGGACGGCAATCGGCTTCGTGCTGGCCGTCATCGCCGCCGCCAGCGTTGGCGGCCTGGTCGAGATCGCGCCGCTGTTCACCATTCATCAGACGGTCGAGGAGGCGCCGGACATGCGCGTCTACACGCCGCTGGAACTGGCCGGCCGCGACATCTACGTGCGCGAAGGCTGCTATGCCTGCCACAGCCAGATGATCCGCACGCTGCGTGACGACGTCGAGCGCTACGGCCACTATTCGCTGGCGGTCGAATCCAAATACGACCACCCGATGCTGTGGGGATCGAAGCGCACCGGGCCGGACCTCGCCCGCATCGGCGACAAATATTCCGATTTCTGGCATGTCGCGCATCTGACCAATCCGCGTGACGTGGTGCCGGAATCCAACATGCCGGCCTATGCCTTCCTTGCGCGCACGCCGCTCCAGACGGCCGATCTCGGCGAGCGTCTTTCGGTGCTGCGCGAGCTCGGCGTGCCCTACAGCGACGACATGATCGCCAATGCCGCGCGCGACGCCTACGGGCAGGCGACTCCGGATAGCGATTTCACCAGCGGGGTCACCGAGCGCTACGGCGAGACCACGCAGGTGAGTGCGTTCGATGGCGTCACCACGGAGGTCACCGAGATGGACGCCCTGGTGGCCTATCTGCAGGTGCTCGGCCGCCTCACCGACGCGGCGAGCCGCGACAAGGCGGGCGTCACGCCCCAGGTCGATGGCGCCGGCGGTTGAGGAGCGGACCATGGATATCACCCATGATATGGTCGTCGGCCTCTCCAAAAGCTGGGGGCTGTTCTACCTGATCGCCTTCGCGGTGGCGGTGGCGATCTATGCGTTCCTGCCCTCTAATCGCGCCCGCTTCCATGCGGCGAAGAACGACATTCTCGGTGAGGACGACAAGCCATGGCGGTAGAGGAAGTCGATCCGGTCAGCGGCCGCGTCACCACCGGGCACGAATGGAACGGCATCAAGGAACTCGACACGCCGGTGCCGCGGGGCGTGCTCATCTTCCTGATCGTCACCCATATATTCGCCGTGCTGTGGTGGTTCCTGATGCCGACCTGGCCGCTCGGCACCACCTACACCCGCGGACTGCTCGATACCGACCAGCACAAGATCATTGCCGAAAGGTTGGCCGAGGCGAACGCGGCGCGCGCCTCGTGGATCGATGCCATCGACCAGAAGAGCTACGACGAGATCCTGGCCGATCCGCAGTTGATGAGGGTGGTCAAGGAGACCGGCCATCGCCTGTTCGGCGATAATTGCGCCGCCTGCCACGGGCGCGACGGGCGTGGCGGCGACAACTATCCCGACCTGGCCGATCACGACTGGATCTGGGGTGGTGGGCCGGAAAAGATCGCCGAGACCATCGGCGTCGGCATCAACAGTGCAAATCCCGACAGCAGGGTGTCCCAGATGCCTGCCTTCGGGCGTGACCAGATGATCGACCAGACGCAATTGCGCGACGTTGCGCTCTACGTCCATTCGCTGAGCAATCCTGACGACGCCACGCCGGACAACGTCAAGACGATCGAAGCCGGGCGGCAGGTGTTCCTGACCAATTGCGCGGCCTGCCATGGTGAGGACGCCAAGGGCAGCGCCGATGTCGGCGCGCCGAACCTGACCGACAAATACTGGATCTATGGCGGCGATCTGCAAACGATCGTGGCCACCTTGCACGGCGGGCGGCAGGGACACATGCCGACCTGGGACAAGCGCCTTTCCCCTGCCGACATCAAGATCCTTGCCCTCTACGTCTATTCGCTGGGCGTGGAAAATCCGTGAGAGGCGAAGAATGGACGACCGGGCTGCTGGCAGAAAAACTCCGTGGACGATCTGGCTCCTGGTCGGGGTCGGGGTTCTGGTCTTCTGCGGCGCCAACGCCCATCTCGTCTATGTAGCGATGAGTTCACAGCCGGACTGCGTGGTGCATCTCAAGGAGCCGCAGCACGGAAGTGGCGCTTATCGCGCGGCGCAATCCAGTTGCTGAGCCGCAGGAGAAAACGATGAGTGACGCACAACGTCCCTATGGCCTGCTGACGGAACTTTCCGGCATCGAGGAGACACGCAACCCGGCACGCCAGCGCAATCTTCCGGCGGGCGCCTGCTTCGCGTGGCTATCCGCGGGCTGGCGCGACCTGTGGTCCTCGCCGGGTCCGAGCCTTGCCTACGGCTTTGCCGTCTTTCTCATATCAGCGGTTATGGTGTGGACACTGTTCGCCTTTGGCTGGGATTATATCCTGTTCCCCGCGCTGTCCGGCTTTATGATCGTCGGACCAGTGGCTGCCGTCGGACTCTACGAGAAAAGCCGCATCCTCGAAGCGGGGGGAACGCCCGGCCTCGGCGCGATGCTGTTCGTGTCGCCGCGCGCCGGCGCCCAGGTCTTGTTCACCGGCGTGCTGCTTTGCCTGCTGATGCTTCTGTGGATGCGCGCGGCGGTGCTGATCTATGCACTCTTCTTCGGCGTGCGGCCGTTTCCGGGTTTGGACCACATAACACAGTTGATCCTCACCACGCCGATGGGGCTTGCCATGCTGGTCGTCGGCACCGCGATTGGGGGGCTGTTCGCGGCATTCGGTTTCGCCATCAGCGTCTTTTCCATTCCCATGCTTCTCGACAAGCCGATTGACGCCATGACCGCCATGGCGACCAGCATGGCGATGGTGTGGAACAATGTGCGGCCAATGATCGTATGGGGCTTTGTGGTGCTGCTGCTTTTCGGACTGAGCGTTGTGACCGGCTTCCTCGGCCTGATCGTCATCTTCCCGCTGCTCGGCCACGCCACCTGGCACGCCTACAGGGCGATGCGCTGACGGGGCGGAATGGTGTCCTGCTGCGCACCAGGCGAGGCGAGGCTCGAGTTCGAGGCGCCCACCGTCGCACGAGAGGAAATCCTCCTGTCGAGCCGCGATCTTGGCAACGGCACGCGCCAGACCGATCTTTCGGTGCCGGGCGTGCATTGCGGCGCCTGCATTGCCGCCGTGGAAAAGACGCTTGCCGGTCTCGACGGCGTAACCGGCGCGCGCGTCAATCTGTCCACCAAGCGGGTGGCGGTGCACTGGCGAGCGGTTGATGGAACCGTTCCCGACATGGCCGGCGCGCTGGCGCGGATCGGCTATCCGGCGCATCTCCATTCCCTCGAAGCCGACAGGACAGACCCGCAGCTTTCCCGGCTCATCAAGGCGCTGGCGCTGTCCGGCTTTTGCGCCATGAACATCATGCTGCTTTCTGCGTCCGTCTGGTTCGGGGCGGATGAAGGAACGCGGCAGGCCTTCCACATCATCTCGGCCATGCTGGCGCTGCCGGCCATCGTCTATGCTGGCGGCATCTTCTACGCTTCGGCGTGGAATGCGCTGCGGCACGGCCGCACCAATATGGACGTGCCGATCTCGATCGGCGTGACGCTGGCCTTCGGTTTGAGCCTCTACGACACCGCGCGGGGGGCCGAGCATGCCTATTTCGACGCCGCTACGACGCTGCTGTTCTTCTTGTTGATCGGCCGCACGCTCGACTATTTGATGCGGGAAAAGGCGCGCTCGGCCGTGTCCGGGTTGGCTCGGCTGGTGCCGGCCGGCGCGACGGTGATCGATGCGGACGGAACGCGCCGCTACGTGCCGCTGAATGCGATCGAACCCGGTACGCTGCTGTTCGTTGCGCCTGGCGACCGCATTCCGGTCGACGGCGTGGTGGAAACAGGCCGCTCGGATCTGGACCGGTCGCTGGTGTCGGGCGAAAGCGCGCCGAGCGCGGCCTCGCCCGGAAGCGCGATCCAGGCAGGGCTGATGAACCTCACCGGGCCGCTGACGATCCGCGCGACCGCGCGCGCGGAAGACTCCTTCCTAGCCGAGATTATCCGGCTGATGGAAGCGGCGGAAGGGGGCAGGGCGCGCTACCGGCGGCTCACCGACCGCGCCGCGGCCCTTTATTCGCCGGCGGTGCACACGATCGCGGCGCTTTCCTTCGCCGGCTGGTTCGTCGTCACACGCGACTGGCACCAGTCGGTGACTGTGGCGATCTCGGTGCTCATCATCACCTGCCCCTGCGCGCTTGGCCTCGCCGTGCCGATCGTCCAGGTGATGGCGGCGCGACGCCTGTTCGAGCGTGGCATCATGGTCAAGGACGGGTCGGGCCTTGAACGCCTTGCCGAGATCGATGCCGTGCTGTTCGACAAGACCGGTGTGCTGACATTGGGCAAGCCGCGCGTCGCCAATGCCGACGAAATAGCGCGTCCGGCGCTGTCGATCGCGATGGCCTTGGCGTCAGGCTCGCGGCATCCGGCCGCTCGCGCGATCGCCGCTGCCAGTGGGGCAGGGGACGCTGGTCCTGTTTTCGAAGAGGTCAGCGAGGTGCCTGGTCTCGGAATTGAAGGCCGCACGCAAGGAAAGCTCTACCGTCTCGGCCGATCTGGATGGGCGCTTGGCGGCAAGTCGGACGATGGCAACGCCCAAAGCGGGTCGATCGTCGTTCTGGCCAGCGACGGCGTCAGGCGGGCGACATTCGAGATCGAGGATCGCATACGCCCCGGTGCGGGCGAGGTTATGCGGTATCTCCATCGGCTCGACCTCCCGGTCGAAATCCTCTCAGGCGACCGTGCCGTGGCCGTCGAAAGGCTGGCATCGGAACTGGATATCGTCCAAATCGCAGGCGATCTGCTGCCGTCGGACAAGCTTGCTCGCATCGATGAGCTCGCCAAGACCGGCTGCAAGGTGCTGATGGTCGGCGACGGATTGAACGACGCTCCGGCGTTAGCGGCGGCGCATGTATCGATGGCGCCTGCCACCGCCGCCGACGTCGGCCGAAACGCGGCGGATTTCGTGTTCCTGCACGAGAATTTGTCGGCCGTCTCGACGGCGCTAGACATCGCCCGGAAGGCAAAGACGCTGGTGCGTGGGAATTTCGTCCTGGCCATTGCCTACAACGCACTCGCCGTGCCGGTCGCCGTAAGCGGATGGGTCACGCCGTTGGTGGCGGCGATCGCCATGTCGCTGTCATCTGTGCTGGTAGTGGCGAACGCCATGCGGCTGCGCTCTGGATCGCCTGCCCAGCCGGAAGAGCACGGTCGCGCGGATGTTCAGGCGCAAACGGCCGTGGTCGCCGGGCGATGAATTATCTTGTCATCCTGGTGCCTGTCGCCATCCTGCTCGGGCTGGTGGGGCTGGGCGCCTTTCTGTGGTCCCTGCGCTCCGGCCAATACGAGGATTTGGATGGTGCTGCCGAGCGCGTCCTGCTGGATAACGAAGACAAGCCGTAGCGGGCCCACCGTAAAGCAACCCCTTGGGCGGCGGAAGGCGCAAATGAAATGGGCGCGCCTCGCGGCGCGCCCACTCCCCCGCCTATGCAGTCCTATTCCTTGGCTGGGCCTGCGTGCATGATGTCGTCTTCCCTCGGACCGTCGACGATCAGGTAACCGGCGAGACCGCGCTCCGCCCGCGACAGGGCGTGGTCGACCAGCACGTAGTGCCCGGCGCGGTCGATCTTGAAATCAACCATCGTGGCTCCGCCTGGCGGCACGCTGACCGTCTGCACGCCGGTCAGCGGCGTCGACGTGACGCTGCCCATATCGTAGACGTGATCGAAGATCTCACCGATGACGTGGAAGGACGAGGTGTAGTTCGGTCCGCCGACGCCGAAGAAGATGCGTACCGTCTCGCCGGCATTGGCGTAGAGCGGATGCGCCCTGGTGAGCGCACCGACAGAGCCGTTGAACAGGAAATATTCCGGGCGCTCGGAGATCAGCTTGTCGTAGTCCATCTCCATCTCGCCCTTCGTGCCGAACGGCTCGACGGTGTAGAGTTCGCCCTGCATGACGTAGAACTCGCGGTCGACCTGCGGCAGGCCGCCCTCAGGTTCCACCACGATCATCCCATACATGCCGCTGGCGATATGGTGGGCGACGCTGGGCGTGGCGCAGTGGTAGACGAAAACCCCGGCCTTCAGCGCCTTGAAGGTTACCACGGCTTCCTCGCCGGGTGCGATCTGCGTGAAGTCGGCGCCGCCGCCGGGGCCGGTTGCGGCATGGAAGTCGACCGAATGCATCATTATACTGTCGGCCGCGTTCTTGATGTGGACCTCGACGGTGTCGCCCACCCGTGCGCGCAGCATCGGACCGGGCACCTTGCGATTGAAGGTCCAATAGACGTAAGTCGTGCCGTCATCCAGCCGACCGGTGAGTTCGACCGTCTCGAGATCGACGCGCACGACCTGCGGGGTACGTTGCCCGATCGGCGGCGGCAGGTCGGCCGGGTCGCGCACAATGTCGGCCGCGTCGCTGTCCATGTCGGACCGTGGGCCGGGCATTACCTGGATCACACCTTCCATTCCGGCGGCGCGGTGCCCGGCGATGGAGCAGAAATAGGCGAATTCGCCCACCTTGTTGGCAATGAAAGAGAATGTCGACGAGGCGTTCTTGCCGACGACCACCGCCGAACGGGCTGCATACTGGTCGAGCACGATGTCGTGCTCCGCGCCCTCGCCGTTGATGAGGTTGATCTGCACCAGTTCGCCCTCATGTACCATGAGGGTGGGGTTGACCTTGGCCTCGATGTCGCCGCCGACGCCTATATAGACCATGCGGCCCTCGGCGATGCCGGTGCGCAGGGTGAAGACGGTGGCGTTGTGGTAGCTGACGACACCTGTCGTCTCAGCCTGGGTGGGGCTGGCGGGAGCGGCTGGGTCCGTCGTGGCCTGCGCGGACGTCGTGTGATCGTGCGCCTGGGCGAAGGCCAGCGTCGGCGGCCCAAAGGCCATGATTCCGGCCAGTAAGGATACGAAAAGGCTCCGCACCACCTTGTGCGCGGTCGGTGCGGCTGAGGGCATCGGGCTCGCTCTGCTGTTGTGTATCATGGGAGGACTCCGTTCTCGGATGAGACGGGAAGACTTCTAACAAGCTGCTGTAATGCGCTCCTTGAGATAGCGCAATGAAGCGGCGAGGTTGCCACGCCACCGACCCTGAAATATCGCCTTGGCGGCTTCGATCGTCTGGAAGTTTGCGCCTGCGCAAGGAAAAAGAAGCGGGGTCGGCGCATCGTCTGCCATAGGCGGGGGGGCTACGGCGCGAAACGTGCGCCATCAGTTGCGCCGGCAAGGTGAGTCGAAGGAGAATAGCAACGATGGGCACCGCGCTGTCCCGCTGGACGATGGCCTATTTCGCCGCTGCGCTGCTTTTTCTCCTCGCGGCACAAACCATGATGGCGGCGGGCTACGGCTTTCCGGCGGCGCCGATCGAGGCGCCCGAGACACTTATTCTCGTTCATGCCATCACCATCGGCTGGTTCAGCCTGTTGATGTGCGGCGCGCTTATGCAATTCGTTCCGGTTCTGGTGGCACGGCCGCTCCAATCCGAACGGCTCGTGCTACCGGCGTTGCTTTGCCTTCTGTCGGGACTGGCGTGCTTGCTCGCCGGCTTTCTCATTCTCGCAGGGACGGTCACGGCCGACTTGCCGCTGCTGCCGTCGGCGGCGATCCTTCTGCCGTCTGGATTTCTGCTGATCGGTATCATCGTAGCGAGGACGCTGTGGAGCATCCAGCCATCCCGGTTGCCTTTGCAGGCGCGATTCGTTGCCGTCGGTCTGGTATGTCTGTTCGCGACCTTCGCCCCCGGAGCGCTCTTTGCGCTGGCCCTTTCAGGTAGCGTGCCGTTGGATCTCCGGACCTCAGGCCTGCCGATCCACGCCATTGCGGGATTCGGCGGCTGGCTGACCTTCAGTGCAATCGGCGTCAGCTATCGCCTGCTTCCCATGTTCATGCTCGCGCCGGAGAAGGAACGCGCCACGAGCCGGGCGGTGTGGTGGTGCGGAGTCGCCGCCCTCCTGCTGGTTCCTGGTGCGGCCGTAGAAGACGGGGGAGGCGGCCCTGGTCTTTGCGGTTTTCTCGCGGCAATGTTTGCCGCCGCAATGCTGCTCTTCTATGCCATCGACCTCGTCTTCTTCTACCGTAACCGGAAGCGTCGCCATGTCGAACTCAACGTCAGGGCGGCGGGAGGCGCCTTCCTTGCATTGTTTGCTTCGGCGCTGCTTTTCCTCATTCTCATCGCCACCGGTTCACTCGAACGCTATGTCGGCGCACTCGTCTACCTCGCCGCATTCGGATGGCTCGCCGGTCTCGGTCTGTCGCAGCTCTATAAGATTGTGCCATTCCTGACCTGGTTGGAATGCTATGGCGGGCTGATGGGCAAAAAGCCAACGCCCCGCGTGCAGGACCTGGTCGTTGAGCAGCGTGGACAGCTATGGTTCGGCCTTTATTTCGTGGCGGTCGCCGGTGGCACGGTTGCACTTCTTCTGGAAGCGCCATCCGCGTTCCGACTGGTGTCGGCGGTGATGCTGGCTGCGACTTTGGCTATCGTTGCCGAACTTGTGGTGGCCCGTTGCCTTGTCAACATACCGGCGGGAAAAAGGCTTCCCGACGGAGCCGTGCGACCGCATCTGTTCCTACCGCAGTTTCATTGATTTTCCGCTGGAGGTTTTTCATGCCCCTCACTCCTTACGACCTTGATGTCAGGCCGATCCTGCGCCAGGGCGGCGAGCCGTTCGGAGCCATCATGGCTGCGGTCGCAGCACTTGCGCCCGGACAGCCGCTTCGCCTGCTTGCCACTTTCAAGCCGATTCCGCTGTTCCAGGTGCTGGGCGCGCGCGGCTTCGACGCGGCGGCGCGTGAGATCGGCGGCGGTGACTGGGAGGTGATCTTCACGCCTGCGGGCGTGCCGTCCGCTCAGCTGGAGCCGACCGGAAAACCGCATATGGTCGACCCCGGCCAGGGTTGGCCACAGCCTGACTTCGAGCTCGACCTTCGCGAGCTGGAGCCGCCGGAACCGATGGTGCGGGCGCTGGAGGGTGTGGAGTCGCTGCCTCCCGGCCGGACTATGGCAGCACTTCTGCCGCGCGAACCGGTCTTCCTTTTCGAGGAACTCAGGAGGCGCGGGCATCAATGGCGCGGTGGCTTCGTCTCGGACGACGCCTATCGCATCGTCATCCGTTCTGCCGTGCCGGCGGGAAGCGGGAATTGACGATGGAACGGGATGCGCTCGCTGCGGCGGTAGAGCAGGCGCTCCGGATGGTCATCGATCCGGAACTCGGCGAGAACGTGGTCGACCTCGGCCTGATCTATGAAATCACGGTGGAGGAAGGCATCGCTCGCATCGAGATGACAACGACCACGCGTGGCTGCCCGGCCACGGCCTTTCTGAAGGATGCGGTGCAGTCTGCCGCCTGGGCAGTGCCGAGCATCCACTTTGCCGAGGTGAAACTCACCTATGAGCCGCAATGGTCGCCAGCCATGATGAGCGAGGCGGCGCGCAAAAGTCTCGGTGGCCGGTGACAACGACGGCTGGTCTTCGGACTACTCCTTGCCGTCGCGCCCTTCCGCAATCTGGCGCAAGCGGCCGGGGTCGGTCACGGCCACTTTCTGCCGGCCGCTGCGAACCACGCCTTTCTCCTCCCACGCTGTCAGCAGGCGGCTCACCGTATGCAGTGTCGTCCCGGTCATCTCGGCGATGTCCTGTCGCGAGATCGGAAAATCGATCAGCAGGCCTTCGTCGGTCTTTCGGCCGCTCTGGCCGATCAGCTTGAGCAGAGCGTGGGCGACGCGCTGGTCGACTTGCTCGGTCGACATTTCGACCACTCGGGTATGCGCATCCTGAAGCCGGCTGCCCACGGTCTTATAGGTGTTTGCGCCGAAGGCCGGAATTGTCGCAGCGAATTCCGCCCACGACGCTCCTGGCCACACGAGGACGACGCAGTCGACAGCGGCGATCGCGCTGGCCGGGTAGGTGGTGCGACCAAGGGCGTGGGCGATACCCATCAGTTCCCCCGGGCTGATGTAGCGCACGATCACGTCCTGCCCCTCGGGGGTGGACTTGACCACGCGGACATGGCCGTCGAGCAGCAGGAAAAAGGCATGCGCGTCGCCGTCCTGCTCGAAGATCGCCTGACCCTTGGCAATGCGCTGCGAACGCGCCCTACCGACCATCCTGTCAAGGTCCTCGGGTGACACGCCCTGGAACAAGGGCAGGCCGGCAATCAGGGAACGGTCGAGACGGCTCAAGAGGCCCTTCCTCCGTTGGTTGCACGAACACGCGCTTCGCGCGGGCCGCACCTTCTCACAGACGGGCGGAGCGCGGCAAGACAAGCGAGCTGCCGTGTGTCGCCCCGGGTTCCGATTTGTTTGCGCCGCGACAAAGTCCGCTTGCGACGAAACTCCTAGATGAAGCCCAACGGTTCGCCGTTGCATGAAGAAAAAGAAAGGCAAGTCCCATGAGACCCGCATTCGCTGTCGCCACCGTTTTGGCTGCCCTTATGCTGGCCGGAGGCGCACAGGCCGCCGACCATCAGATCCAGATGCTCAACAAGGGCGAGAAGGGCATGATGGTGTTTCAGCCCGATTTCGTCCAGGTCGCGCCGGGGGACACCGTCACGTTCGTGCCGACCGAC
Source organism: uncultured Mesorhizobium sp. (assembly GCA_964490065.1). Lineage (GTDB taxonomy): Bacteria > Pseudomonadota > Alphaproteobacteria > Rhizobiales > Rhizobiaceae > Mesorhizobium. The sequence continues at coordinate 11,234 of CAZBBT010000007.1, forward strand.
AAGGGTCATGATGCAGAGAGCATCAAGAACATGATCCCTGACGGCGCCGAACCCTTCAAGGGCAAGATGAACGAGCAGATCACCGTGACACTGGACAAGGAAGGCGTCTACGGCGTCAAGTGCACTCCCCATTATGGCATGGGCATGGTGGCGCTGATCGTCGTCGGCAAGCCGGCCAATCTGGAACAGGCCAAGACGGTCAAGCAGACCGGAAAGGCCAAGAAGGCCTTCGCGGCATTGTTCGAGGAAATTCCGGCCGGGAATTGAGACGAGACTCGCGAATGAGAAACGGCCGGCGGCTCAGGTCGCCGTCCGGCAGGACAAGATCAGATGGCAATTCCCCGAACGCGGCCGGGAAACTATCCGGCGATCCTTTCCTATGGCTTCCGGCCTTTCTTTCTGGCCGGGGCGCTTTATGGCAGCGGGGCGATCCTGTTCTGGCTGCCGCTGTTCTACGGCAGTCTCGCTACGTCCAGCGCCTTTGCGCCGGTCGACTGGCATATCCATGAAATGCTGTTCGGCTATCTCGCGGCCATCGTGACCGGTTTCCTGCTGACGGCGATACCCAACTGGACGGGGCGGCTTCCCCTTCAGGGCGGCCCGCTGCTGATTCTGGTGTCGTTCTGGCTTGCCGGCAGGGTGGCCGTGTTTTTCTCCGCTCTCATCGACTGGCGCGTTGTCGCGGCGCTCGACTGCGTTTTCCTGCTTGCGGTCGCCGCAGCAGCAACAAGGGAGATCGTTGCCGGCCGGAATTGGCGGAACCTGAAGGTGCTTGTGCCGCTTCTGGTGTTGCTTGTCGCCGATGTCGTGTTTCACATCGAAGCCCACCTCAATGGGATAACCGACATCAGTCGCCGTCTCGGGATCGGCGCGGCCATCGCGCTGATTATGATTATCGGCGGACGGATCATCCCCAGTTTCACGCGCAACTGGCTGGTGCGGGAGAATCCCGGTCGCCTGCCGGCGCCGTTCGTCCGTTTCGACATGGTGACGATCGCGGTCTCGGCAGTCGCGCTGGGTGCATGGGTTTTTGTGCCCGTCAATGTTGCAAGCAGCATCCTGCTGACTGGCGCAGCCCTGCTGAATACGATACGGCTCATGCGATGGGCGGGCGACCGAACGTTCCGCGACCCTCTCGTCCTGATCCTGCATCTTGCTTTCGCCTTCTTGCCGACAGGCTTCCTGCTTTGCGGCCTGACGGCCCTGTTTCCGGATGTGGTGCCTCAGGCGGCTGGGCTGCACGCTTTTGGAGTTGGCGCCATCGGTTGTATGACGCTCGCGGTTATGACACGCGCCACGCTCGGCCACACCGGACGCCAGTTGAAGGCTAGCACGGGCACCTGCGCTCTCTACGGCGCGGTCATCGGTGCCGGGGCTCTGCGGATCGTCGCGGCTTTCACCAACGACGAAACACTGCTGGTTCTATCGGCTGCGGCCTGGGTAGCGGCCTTTCTGGGCTACGCTGCTCTTTTCGGGAGCATGCTTGCCAGCCCGAGCAGACGTCGGCCCGCTTGAGAGCAGATCGAGAGGACCGGTCTTGCCAATGGCAGGCGTTATCTCGGCAGCGACGGTGCGCGCGGTCGGTGGTCCGCCCGCAATCCGTGTCGTATGCGAAACAGGAGTACGAATTACATCGAACCGTCATATGGCATGCGGCTGACGATCGCCGAGCGGATCAAATCCTGAGGTCCGGAATAGAGCGCTGAAACAGCATCATAAAGCGACAAGTCAGGGGATCGGGTGAGCGCTGCCTGATAGCAGCGATACTCCCGGCTGTTTTCCCAATAGCTGGCTTCCTGGATCGCCCTTGCTATCCGGTTCGCGAAACCAGGCAGGAATTTGAAATGCAGGATGCCAAGATAGCAGGCCGTGCCGAAATTCCGTTCATATGGCCAGATATGATGAGGATTGGCAAAGATATCTCCCGCGTCGAGACGAAACAGCGGGTACTTGGAGAGCTGTGGACTGAAGCCCTCCGTCGAGTCGGAGAATAGACGCCGCCGTGGTCCGCCCTCCCGCGCAACCATCTCAGCCAACGGGTATTCCAGGTAACCGGTTTGATCGAAAAACGGATACGCTTCCATCAGGCGAGAGCCGCGTTCGTATCTTGAATCCAGTATTCGCGTTCCAGCATACATATCGACGAGGCAGCCACGAACGCGCGTGATCCCCTGCCGGTCCATGATGCGAACAATGTCCTGAAAGGTTACGCCACGTTCGATTCCGTCGAAAACGATATGCTCGTCGGCATCGGCATAGATAAACCACCGCTCCGATCCATAGAGGCCCAGAAGGAGCGTTATCCAACCTTGCTTGCGCTTCCAGTCGAACGATCCGGCCACCGCATAAAGATCAACGTCGGACTGTTCGCTGAGATAGGTAATTGTTCCGTCTCCCGAACCATTGTCGAGAAACACAAATTTTTCGATCCCCGCCGCCCTGTAGTGGCGGAGGAAATCCGGCAGGATCTGATTTTCGTCACGTATCACCGAGATCAGGATCGGCGCACTGTCCTGTCCGGCTGATCCGCTCATGGAAACCGGCAGGATTTCTGCATCGAGATAAGCAGCCATGACGGCGGCGAGATCTTCAGGCGGTGCCCCTGTCTCAAGGAGGGAGGCAAACGGATTTGGTCGGTCCGTTCCTTGCATGCAGTCCCCCCAATCCATCGGCGGACGTTATGTCCATCAAATGGTGCCATCAAGAGGGGGCGGGCCAGGTCCGCCCCCTTCGGATTCACTGGTTGCCCATTGCTTTCCTGGAGAGCGACTTCGGTCGGACGCCGCAATCGACGCCACTAGAACTGACGATCGTCAGTCGTCCGATTGAATGCTTCATCGTCACGACGCTGACGTCATGAGCGTATGACATGAAGCAATTGCGGTTCTAATCATATCGTCTAGTATAGGTGTCCTGTATTCGGGGAGCTTATCATGCAACGTGCCAGTAAAACCTCATCTCTTAAGGCTCTGCGGACGCCAAAGTGGCGACCTGTCACTGATCCGGAGAGCGCGACAGCGGTCGCGACCGACGCAAAAGTCGAGCACAAAGGCATGGCAATCGTCAACGCGCCAAAGCCGGGTGACAACGGGCGGGCAGCGGAATCCTTCATTCGCTTGAATGAACTTCTCAACAAGAAGATGGATATCACCGTTCGGAAACTCGAAGAAACCGCACAATTAACCTCGCGTCTCCAGGAGCGCGAAACAAAGCTCTACCAGGTTGACGGTGAAATCGAGACACTGCGTCGTGAAATCGAGGCCGGGCATCGACAATCGGAGGTCGCGCGCGCCGAACTGAAAAAGGCAGCCGAGGAAGCCAAGGAATTGCGCCTCAAGGAGCGATCGCTGGCAGTCCGTTTGCAACAGACTGAAACCGAGAACGCTGCCCTGCGGAAGCAGCTTTCGGATGCTCAGGCACGGGCCGGCCAAATACAAAGCGAGACGAACAAGCTGTCTAAGGAAGTCGATGCAGGCCGCGCATTGATCCAGAAACTCGAGCGGGAGAAGGATACATCGCAGGCTCTTGTCGAAGAATTGAGGTTGAAGATCCGCAATCTGCGCAAAGCGGCGGCAAGTGAAATTGGGCGGATTGTCAGGGTCTTGCTGGAGGCCCCGAAAAGCCGCTGGAAGAACCTGAATTCGCCCCAGGTCCAGGCGGAATTGCTTGTCAAATCCAATATTATCGACCCGGACTGGTATCTTTCCTCGCATAAGGACGTGGCTGCGGCCGGTGTCGACCCGGTGAGCCATTATATTTCACACGGCGCTCAGGAAGGGCGCGAGGCAAACAACTCCCTAAAGAAAGCTGTAGGGGATTTGTAAGGGCAAAGGAGCATAAGAATTATTCTAAAACATGCTCATAACGGAATCTTTGAACCTGTATCTATGTAAAACTCAAGGAATGATAGCTTGTACGATCTTGACACGCTCGAAGAAGAGCGGTTCTCTGTGTAGGGGAATGTTTCCGAAGACAATTCGGCGGCATGATATACGCGTTGGGCGACGCGCAGGGGAGCGGTGGTGTTTTGGATCAAGCCGTTGGTGTTGGAAGTGATAAGGGGCGTGCGGCAGAGAAATTCAAAGCTTCAATCTCTTTCGCCGGATTGGGCTTCACGTTTTTCCACTTCGATCAGAACGATCATATATTCCAGCAGTTCATAAAGACCGGCGAGTTCTACGAACAGGAATTGCTGACGGCGCTTCGCGGGTTTCTGCGCGAGGGCGACTTGGTCGTCGATGTCGGGGCCAATATCGGAACGCACAGCGTGTTCTTCGCCGGGGTATGCGGCTGCTCGGTGCTGGCGTTCGAGCCCAACCCGGCGGCCGTGAAACTGCTGCGGCGCAACATCGCGGCCAATTTTCTCGGCAAGCGCGTAAAGGTTCACAAGATGGCGCTTGGAGCACAAACCGCCTCCGGCCATGTCGTCGCGGCGAGGGACCAGAATCTTGGCACTGCCCGGGTAGAGATCAGCGGCCTCGACAACACGGCGGTGAAGATTGCCCGCCTCGACGATGTCGCAGGCCGACGCAAGGTTCGTCTCATCAAGGTCGATACCGAAGGGATGGACGCCAGCGTCATCGCGGGGGCCGAGGCGATCCTGGCCAGAGACAAGCCCGTCATTTCCGTGGAAGCCGGAGAGCGGGTGGAGTTCTTTCGTATCCACGAGATACTCCGGCGACACGGCTATCGGACAATCGGCTCATTCAACTACACGCCGACACACATTTTCGCGCACGAAAGTGAAGTTACGCCGCAATCCGTCTGGGACGTCGTTCTGCAGCATATGGCGCTGGACTATATCGATCGGGCTAAGCAACGCGAACAGTACCGAACCAGGAACGAGGAATTCAGCCAGCGGCTGGACGACCTTCCGCAAAGGCTGCTGCCCCGCCTCGACGAATTGCATGAGGACCTCCAAGCCACGCGGTCGAGTCTCGGTAGCGAGGTCGGGTCGCATGTGCAGAAACTGCTGTCACCGGTCCGATCGGATTTGAACCAGGTTCTGGATCGCGTCGCCGACATCGAAACGCGGACATCAGCCGCGGCAGACGCGATAAGAGCGGGAACGGATGAACTGCGAGCCGCCGACGCCGATATCAGGAGCCAGGTGACCGGTGCGCAATCCGAAGCACGTGACGGGATAGGCTCGGTCATGGAGCGTCTGGAGCGCGTCGAAAGCAGCATCGACGGGCTGGAAGGGAGCATTGCAAAAACCGTTCGAACCTCGGTGGACGCCTTGTCGAAGGAGGTCGAAACGCGCCTGTCGGGACTCGATCGCAAGGTCAGCGATACCGCCCGCGCCTCGGCGGATGCCCTGTCCGAGAAAATCGCCCCTGTGCTCGCACAGGTCCAAGGTCTCGCCGCCGGCACGGCGACGTTGTCGGATCTGATCGAATCCGGCCGGGCCGAAACGGGCGACCTGTCAAAGGCTGTCGCTGCCGCCCGAGAGCAGGACGCAACCGCGTCCATCGCCTTGCGGTCCGACCTGGCTGCTCTCGGCGCCAGGATCGCGCAGGCGCTCGATGGCTTCGACGCGAAAGGCGTAGCCCTGGTTTCCAGGCTCAACCGCAAGATAAAGGACGAGGTCCGTGCCTCGGCGAGCATCCTTTCGGGCAAGATCGCGCCCGTTCTCGCGCACGTCGAGACTGTCGCCGCCGACACCGCGAAACTGTCGAATCTGGTTGACGCCAACCGGGCTGAAACCGCAGGCCTGTCGCGGGCCGTCGCTATCGCCACGGAACAGGCCGCCGCCGCGTCCTCGACCTTGCGGTCCGAACTGGCGGCCTCCGAGACCAGAATGTCGCAGGCGCTCGACGGCATTGGTGCGAAAGGCGATGCGCTGGCCTCCGGGCTCGATCGGCTGGCGCACGACGTGGCGGCGAGCGACGAACGGGCACAGAACCGTTTGGGCGGTTTGGAAGCGCAGGTCGACGATTTGGGACGGAAGCAGGCCCAGGTTCTCGGCAAGGCCGGCGAACACGAGACAGTGCTTCGCGGCGTCCGGCAAGATCAGGCTGGGCTGGAGCGCAGCCTGCGAAACGCGGTGGAGACCTGGGAAGCAAACCAGGGCGAGGTCCTGCGCCTAGCGGAAACCTGGATCGCGGCTGACGAGATGGCGCGTGCCGCGGCCGACCAGAGCCTGGTGCTGCTCAAGGCCGAGATCCTATCGCTGATCGAACAGCAGGTCCGCATCTCGCGGGTGAAGGAGGCGGTGAGCGCGCTTCCGCATCCAACCCTGGAAGCCACGAAAACGCCGCCTCTGTTGCAGGGCGGCGCCAAAGCGGAACGGCCTGCCGAAAAGCCGGCCGTTCCCGTTCCCGCAGTGCCGGCCGTGGGGCTTGCGGATACCGGTGTCCAGGCGGAAGCCGCTGCCAGAGACGCCCAACTGACGCCGGCCGAGCTGGACCTGCGGTTTGCGCAGGGCGTGATCCCGAGCGACGAGCCCGTGCGCCATGAAGAACTCGTGTCGATCATCATGCCCAGCTACAACAACGAGGCATGGCTGACGCGCGCGATCAATTCGGCGCTTTCCCAGCGGGGCGTGAAGATAGAGCTCCTGGTGGTCGACGACGGCTCGACCGACGGCTCGGTCGCCGTGGCGCGAAAGATCGCCGCGAAGGCGCCCAACATGCGCGTGATCTCGCTGCTGCGGAACTTCGGGTGCTACTACGCCCGCAACATCGCCGTCATGAACGCGAAGGGCGATTACATCACTCTCCTCGACAGCGACGATATCATGCCGCTTGATCGCATCGCGCGTCAGTTGGATGCAGTAAAGGGCACGAAAAAAGCGGTCGGCTGCATGAGCAGGCTACGGCGCTGGACCGCGGATTTCGCGCAGCCTATCAGCGAGCTGAAATACGGCGAGGGCAGTTTGCTCTGGCGGCGCGATATCATCGAGACTATGGGGATCTACGACAGCGTACGATACGGAGGCGATACCGAGTTCCGCCTGCGGCTGCAGCGCAATTTTGGCGACGACGCAATTGTGCGTATCCCAGACGACCTCTACTACGCCAGAACGGTGGAGACCTCTCTCACCGCCAACGGTGGGAGCAAAGCATACGCCATCGAAAACGGCGCAATGAAACTGCAGCTTTCTCCGGAGCGCCGTGTCTATTCCGATAATCTTGCCGGTTGGCACCGGAGCGCAAAACGCCCACGCGCGGATTTTCCTCTCCTGTCGCGGCCTTTCGAACTGGGTGGCCCCAATCAGAACGCTTCGCCTTCGCTCGGTCAGAGGCGCGTAGGAGCAGTCGCCAGTTTCCCGCCGCGCCGCGAGAGCCTGAAGGCCACGATTGAAAGCGTCCTTCCCCAGTTGGACGAACTGCTCATCTATCTCAACAATTATGACGACGTTCCGAAGTTTCTGGCGCATCCGAAGATCAGGGTCGTGCGCAGCCAGGACGCGATGGGTGATCTGCGCGACAACGGCAAATTCTATGATCTGCCGTCCACGGACGACGCCTATGTGTTCACCTTCGACGACGACCTGATCTATCCGCCGGACTATACGGCCCGGATGATCCACTATATCGAAATGTTGAGCCGTTCCTGTGTTGTCGGCCTGCACGGCGTCATCTTTCCCGAAGGAAATTTCACCGAGCTTTCCCAGCGGACCGTTTATCATTTCGGTTTCAAGCAGGACGGCTATTTCGTCGACCTGCTGGGGACCGGGACGACCGCCTGGCACAGTTCCGCCCTGAAGGTTTCCCTTGAGGATTTCGGCTCCACCGGCATGTGCGACCTGTGGTTCGCTGCCGCCGCCGCCAGGAAAAAGGTGCCGTTCTTTTCCGCGCCCAGGGAAAAGGGATGGCTCAAGCTCTACGCGAACTTCAAGGAAAGCCTCTATCAGGAAGCCGTCAGCCAGCCGCAGCGCTATTTCGATGTATACTTCCAGCACGTCGCTCCCGCGCTCAAGGGCGGAAAGAACCGGCTCGGAATGGAAAAAAAGCTGTCAGCGGAGTTCGGCGCCGAGGTTCTTGCCGCAGCAGGGGTTCGATTGCGAAAATAACTCGCACACACGTTAATTTTTGAACGGCGAATAAGGTAATATGAACAATACTGTTTTAATTTATGGAAGTTGTGTATCTAGAGATCCTTTTGACCATCCGATCTTGAGAAATTCAGGAATTAAAATTGAGGCATATCTGTCAAAAAGCGGAATTGTAAGCCAAGCGTCACCGCCACTAAAGAAGGAAATTACTGTCCCTTCGGGAGCAGATTTCCTCTCCCGCATGGTCAAAATGGACGCGCTGAAACTTGCAGCCGACCAAATGAAGCAACATAAGGCCGATTGGTTAATTCTCGATTTTATCGATGATCGCCTACCTCTTATTAGAGTCGATGATACCTATTTTACAGCCAGCAGAGGGTTTGAGCAAAGTCAACTAGCTAGAGATGTTTCTGGAGAAAGAATCGATCCGATCTCTCCTGATTTCTTTCCAAAATGGGCTTCGTCATTTTCAAAATTCGCTGAATACATAAAAGAGGCTGGATTTAATGGGGAGAAAATAATACTTCACAGATCGTGGTGGGCTAGATTATTTTTAGAAAACAATAAGATAAATCTATATAGTAAAGACGTTCTACAGAATTGTCACAGAAATAACGTTTTTTTAAAGTCAGCATACGCCGAGGTAAAAAAACATTTTCCTAAATGTCGTGATATTGAAATTCCGTCGAATCTTATTTTATCTGACGCTAAGCACAAATGGGGCGCCGACCCTTATCATTACGTCAGAGAATATAATGAGTTTTTCTGCAAAAAAATTATATCGATTATAAATAAAATAGAAATGTCTAATATTAAACCCATCTCAATTTCAAAATCTATCTCTCAAGATCGATCTATTGTTAATCGTAGGATGCAGCCGGAGGTTAGCATATACGGAAAAGACGAAAAAAGAGACCCGATAGTTAGGGATTACGGAATTACGCTACCATATATAACTCATTATAAGGAGCGGGTTGATAAATTTAAGGATACTGAGATAATATTCGATAGTTCTGGCGTCCCGAGAAATTTGTTTCGATGGGGTGGGCCATATTACTACTCTGTTACAATAGGCCATCATGGCCTTTCGTGCATTTCCCGATATATCATAGATAAAAGCCCAGAGGATCTGAATGGCGCCGCCGCCGTTACGAAATGGCTTTTGGAGTCTCAAGCAGACAATGGCGCGTGGCCGGTGGAGTATGATCATGATTGGTTCCCCCCGCGCTGCAAGGAACTCAAAGCTCCATGGCCCTCCGCAATGGGGCAAGGCCTTTGTATCTCGTTTTTAGCCCGGGCTGCGGCTCTCGATCTACCTATTGGGTTCGCTAAGGAAACGCTGATCCGCGCAGCGGAGCGCGCCCTTGGGCCATACGCAGTCAGCGTCGATCAGGGTGGAGTTCGTGCTTCTTTTCTTGGAAAGTACCCCTGGTTTGAGGAGTACCCCACCGATCCGCACAGCTTTGTTCTGAACGGTTTCATTTATTCCATTCTTGGTCCATATGATCTTTATTGCGCGAATTCAAATAAAGAGGCTATTAAATTATATAAAGATGGAATAAGAAGTTTAAAAATAATGCTTCCTATGTTTGATCTTGGAAGGTCATCTGCGTATGACCTGACGCATATCACTACTGGGAAATTTCCACCGAACATTGCTAGAGGCAGCTACCATTTCATACATGTTCAGCTTCTCAGTGTTTTGAATCATATTGAATCTGGTGCGTTTTCTGACGTTGTCGAAAGATGGAATCTTTATCTCTCCGGATGGGGAGCGATGCACAACTGAGCATTCGCAATGTTCCAGTATTGTTGCGGTTGAGGTCTCGTACGCTGGAATGCTGGAGTTGATATGTACTGGCTCCAAGGCGAACTTCTGTCACCGGGGGCACGCTGTTTTATCCACAGTGGCGGGGGGTGACTTATCCTAGTGCCCTTCAAACGGTCAGGAGCCATCAATGTCCACCCAATCCCCCCGCCTTTCGCTGAGCTATCTGCAAAATTCCCAGGCTCAGAAACATGTCACCGTAAACGAAAGCCTGCGCCGGCTCGATGCGCTGGTGCAATGCGCCGTGGTTTCGGCAACAGTCACGGCCGAGCCGGCCGAGCCCGAAGAGGGCAATGCCTGGATCCTGCCCGCCGGGCGGACGGGCGCTGCCTGGGATTTTATCCCGGCCGGCCACATCGCCGTCTTCCAGGATGCCGCCTTCGAGCCGGTCGCGCCGCCGGCCGGCTTCCTCGCCTATGTGCTGGACAGCGGCCGTTTCTTGCTGTTCGACGGGAGCGGCTGGGCCGAAATCCCGCTTACGGCCGGCAATGTCCCCGCGCTCGGCGTCAACACCGCCTCCGACACGTTCAACCGGCTTTCGGTGAAGTCCGACGTGGAACTGCTCACCCATGACGACGTCACGCCCGGCAGCGGCGACGCGCGCAAGATCGTCAACAAGGCGGCGAGCGGCAACACCGCCTCGCTTCTGTTCCAGACCGGCTTTTCCGGGCGCGCCGAGATTGGCCTGATTGGCGACGACATGCTGGCCTTCAAGGTTTCCGGCGACGGAGCGGCCTTCACCGAGGTGCTGCGTGCCGATGCCGCCAGCGGCAACATCGCGCTGCGGCGAGGCAGCGCCGCACGGGCGCTCCATGTCGGCGGTCCGATCGACCCCGGCATCCGCCTCCAGGAAGACGGCGCAGGCGGCTACGGCGAACTGGTCGCTGCCAGCGGCACCCAGACCGTGCTCAGCCATGTCACCCCCTCCGGCGACGCTTTCATCGATCTCGCGCCCATCCCGTCGGATGGGACGGGGCAGGCGATGTTCCGCTTCTTCCGCGCCACCAACACCACGCATAGCTGCAACATCGACGTTCATGTCGGCGACGGTACCGCGTCGATCAACCATCGGCTTTGCGGCAAGGCGCACTCCTACCTGCAGATCAACGGCGGCAATCTGCGGGTCGGCTCCAATGCGACACCGGTCTGCAAGCTCGACGTGGCCGGACCCGTTCGCGTGGGCAGTTACACGGTGGCGACGCTGCCCGCCGCCATCGCCGGGGCCGGGCAGATCGTTTTCGTCTCCGACGAGACCGGCGGCGCGGTCCTCGCCTTCAGTGACGGAACTGACTGGCGCCGCGTGACCGACCGTGCCGTCGTAGCGTAACCTGCCGCAGGCAGCGTCTCGGAACTTTCAGGCGCCGGGGCCGGTTGACACGATCTACGGTCCCGGCCCTAGTCGCGGCAGCCCACATACGGATGCCGCCGATGACGTGCTCGCCGAAAATGCGCCGCTTCCTCGACGATGGCGTGCTCTTTGCCATCGACGCACCGGCGGAACTCGTGCCGGCGGAGCATTTTTCGGGCACCGACGTGGCGCGTCACCGCTTCGCCTTCTACGGGGAAGTGATCGACCTGCCAGCGGACATCGACTGGGACCACAATCCGGGCACGCCGCACTGGGCGCACGATCTCAACAGGTTCGGGTTTCTCGTGCTCCATTCCTTCGGGCAGGAGCGTCAGGCGCGCGCCATGGAGGCTCTCATCCTCGACTGGATCCGCAAGAACGACCGCATCCGCTATAAGCCAACGGCCTATGCCTGGCAGAACCTGCTCAACATCGCGATCCGGATCGAGAACTGGTGGCGTTTCCTTGCGCGGCGGGGGGCGGAGGGACGCTCGAGCCTGACGGTGCCGGACTGGCTTGCGGTCAAGCGAAGCGTCTTCCGGCAATTGACGATTCTGCTCAGATTGATCGAGAGGAGTGGCTACGAAAGCAACTGGGCGCCGATCGGGCTGCGGGCGGCGCTCTATGTCCTCTATGCGACCCCTTCTTTGCCGCATCGTGAGCGGTTGATCTCTATTGCCTGGCGCGGGCTCGACAAGGTGGTTCAACGGCAGGTCCTGCCGGACGGCGTCCAGCACGAATTGTCGCCGCACTACCATTGGGTGGCGCTCGAACTCCTGGCGTCGTGCAAGGCGATGGCCGAACAGGCAGGCCGCCACGAGGGGAGGGTGCTGGCGGGAACCATCGCCGCAATGGCGGGCTTCCTCGATGCGCTGATGCTGCCCGATGGTGGGATCGTGGCTTTCGGCGACAGCGATCTCGACTATGGGCCGCGCATCAAGGCTTTTCTGGACGGATTGGACGATGGCCCTTCGCCCGGTGGCCAAGGCGATGCCACGGTCTTTCCCTATGCCCGGCATCGCGACGATACGGTGCCGACGCGACGGCCATCTTCTGGCCTTCGACGCAGGTCCCTTCGGAATGGCCCACCAACACGAGGACGCGCTATCCTTCTGGTTGACCGCGTTCGGCGAGCATCTTCTGGTCGACTCGGGCCGCTATCTCTACGACCGCAAGCCGGGAAGCATCCATTCCCGCCTCCGGTCGACGGCGGCGCACTCCACTGTGATGGTGGATGGGCAGAGCCAAAACGCCCGTGCTCATCCGGTCCGGTGGCGGCGGACGCGGCCGGGCTTACCCTCGGTTACGGCGCGCGGCGACATCGTCCGCCTGTACGGCCGGTTCGAGGAGGGATACGGGGAAAATTCCATCCCCGTCATGCACGAACGAACGATCGAATCGGACATGAGAAGCGCGCGATGGCTTGCGATCGACCGTCTTTCGGGGGCGGGCGTCCACGCCGTGGAATCCCGCTTCCAGTTCGCGCCCGGACAGGGAAGTCTCGCGGGGACGCGCTTTGGATTTCGGCGGGGGCGCGTCCAGCTTGCGCTGGATTTCCCGGAAGGCTGGCGAGCGCGCGTCCTCGAAGGTTCCGAAGAGCCGTGGGGCGGCTGGTTCTCGCCCGGCATCAACCGGCTGGAAGCGGCTCCCTGTCTCGTGCTGACCGCCGAGGTTCAGCTTCCGGTCGAAATCAGCGTCGAAATTCATGCCGTCCGGAATCGCTAGGCGCCGTCGCAGCCTCGCTCAATCTCCCATGGCGCGGCAGATTTCCTCGACCAGCATGGCGGCCGAGACCGCGCCGGGATCCGGGTGGCCGAGCGAGCGTTGACCGAGGCGCGCGGCGCGGCCCAATGTCGCCACCATGGCGTTTGTCGAAATCGCTCCGTCCTGGGCTGCAGTAGCAATCGCAGCCGCGCTCTTGCCAGCGGCCGCCGCGTCGGCCGCTGGCGCCCATGCGTCCAGCATTGTCTTTTGCCCCGGCTCCGCCTTGCCACGCTGGACGATGCCGTCTCGCATCACCGCGATCACCGAACGCAGTTCGTCGCGCGGCATGGAAGGGCGGGGTCCCGCCGCCTTGCCGGCGCGCAGGAAGGCAGTCGCGTAGAGCGGTCCCGACGAGGCGCCGACCGCATTCAGGAAGCCTTTCGCGGCGGCGTTGAAGATGTCCTGCAATGTGCCTTCGGTTGCCTGCGCGGCGTCTGCCGCGGCCTTGGTACCCTGTTCCATGGCGATCCCGTGGTCGGCATCACCGATCGCGCCGTCGAGGGCGCAGAGCGCGTCACGTTCGGCGGTCATGCGCGTCGCGAAGGCGGCGAATAGGGCTTTCAGATCCTGTGTGGTGAAATCCATGGTTCAGCCTTGCCGAAACATTGCGCAGTCGCAGGGATGGTCGAGCAGCCTCTGCAACTCGTCGTCGAGGTGCATGACGGTGACCGAGGCGCCGGCCATTTCCAGCGAGGTGCAATAGGGGCCGACCAGCGTCTTATGGATCGTAAGGCCGGCGTCGGCCAGACGTTTCGCTACCCGCGCATTCAGAATGTAGAGTTCCATCAGCGGGGTGGAGCCAAGCGAATTGACCAGCACGGCGACGCGCGCGCTCCTGGGCGCGGCCATCTCGCCAAGGATGCCGTCCATGATCTCGTCGGCGACCTCGTCGGCGGTACGCAGCGGGCCGCGCCGCACGCCGGGCTCGCCGTGGATGCCCATGCCGATCTCCATCTCGCCGGCGGGCAGGTCGAAGCTCGGCTTGCGCGTCTGCGGCAGCGAACACGAGGACAGTGCGACCCCCATGGTGAAGGTGCGGTCGTTGGCATGGCGGGCGATGCGCTCCACCTCGTCGATCGGCATCATCATGTCGGCGGCGGCGCCGGCCGCCTTGAAAACGAAGACGTTGCCGGCGACGCCACGGCGTTTTTCGCGCTGGTCGCGTGGTGCGGAGGCGATGTCGTCGGTGGTCAGCACCGTGCGCGCCTCGACGCCCTCCATATCGAGAAGCTCGGCGGCCATGTCGAAGTTCATGACGTCGCCGGCATAATTGCCGTAGAGGAAGAGGATGCCGGCGTCGCCATTGGCCGCCAGCGCGGCATCGACGGCCGGCTGCGGCGGCGGCGACGCGAAGACGTTGCCGACGGCGCAAGCGTCAGCCAGCCCCTTGCCGACATAGCCCAAAAAGGTCGGCTCATGGCCCGAGCCGCCGCCGACCACGATAGCGACCTTGCCGGGACGCGGTCCGTTCCTGGCGACGACACTGCGCGGTGCATGGTCCGGCCGCCACAGATGGTCCGGATGCGCGGCGAGTATGCCGGCCAACATCTCGTCCACCGCCGCATTGCCGTCATTGATGAGCTTCTGCGTCAGGCTCATTCAGTCCTCCCCGAATTCTCCACGCAACTTAGAGGCGGGACTGGCTGGCAGGCAAGTATCAGCCGAGCGTGCGCTTTCTGCCCCGTTGCGGTCAGTCGCTCACAGGCCTAGCGGGCGTTGTATTTGGCGTCGACCTCGTCGATGGCTGCGACATTGCCTGCCGAGCGGCCTTTCGGATCGAAGGTTTCCTTGAGATATGCGTCGGCGATCGACTTGGCGAGTTCCGGGCCGATCACCCGCGAGCCCATGGTGATGATCTGGGCGTTGTTGGAGAGCGCAGCGCGCTCGGCCGAATAGGTGTCGTGGGTCAAAGCTGCGCGGATGCCGGGCACCTTGTTGGCTGAGATGCAGACGCCGATGCCGGTGCCGCAGACCAGGATGGCGCGGTCGTATTTGCCGGCGAGCACTCCGCTGGCGACGCGGTCCGACAGGTTGGCGTAGAACGGATCTGCGCCGGCGTCGGTGCGCGATACCTCCGAGACCTCGTGCTTGTCCTTCAGGTGGTCGGCGAGGATCTTGGCCAGGCCTTCGCCCGCGCTGTCGCCTGCGATTGCGAGTTTCATGATCGTCTCCTTCTAGAGTGTTGCGGCGCAGCGGGACAGGATGTCGAGATATCCCTCGACGGCCCATGCGGAGCGCCCGATAAACAGCCCATCGACATGTGGGCAGGAAATGAGTTGGGCGCAATTGTCGGGGTTGACCGAGCCGCCATAAAGGCACGGTACTGGGCGGCCGAGTGCGGCTTCGGCAGCCGCGACGATCTCGGCCTGGCGGGCGTCGGCATAGTCGGCGGTGGCCGGAATACCGTTGACGCCGATCGCCCAGACAGGCTCGTAGGCAAACAGGATAGGCGCTGTCTTCTGCGTGGCGTCGAGCTTCGACAGTGCACTATGCACTTGGGTTTTAAGCACCTCGCGGGCGCGGCCGGCTTCACGTTGGGCCAGCGTCTCGCCGATGCAGATCAGCGGGACAAGGCCGTGACTTACCGCTGCTTCGGTCTTCAAGGCTACGGTTTCGTCGGTCTCTCCGAAATGCTCGCGGCGCTCGGAATGGCCGAGTTCGACGATGTCGAGACCGCAGTCCTTGAGCATGACCGGCGATATCTCTCCGGTCCAGGCGCCGTCGTTCGCCCAGTGCATGTTTTGGGCGCCAACCTTGACGGTGGTGTCCTTCAACATCGCCTTGACCTCGCGCACCGCCGTGAAGGGCGGAATGACAAAGCGCTGGATGCGCGGATCGCCCTCGGCATCTGCGAGCAGGCCATTGGCGAAGGCGCACGCTTCGGCCAGCGTCTTGTTCATCTTCCAGCTCGTGCCGATCCAGACTGACGCTTCCGTCATCGTTCGTCCTGTTCTTCGTGCCCCAGCAAAGCGCGGGCGGTCGGTTCGTCGGTGATGAGACCCTTCAGGCGGGCGCTCAGCAGCACCGCCCGGATCGCTTCGACCTTTACCGATCCGCCGGCTATGGCGACGATTCGGCTTTCGCGCGACCCATCGAGATCAACCGCCAGCGTACGTGCCGTGAGCGTCGTCTCCAGCACGCGACCACGCGCGTCGAAGAAATGGCCGAGCATTTCGCCGACACCGCCGACGGCGGTGATCTCGGCAATCTCGCGCGGCTCGATCATGCCGGTGGCGACAAGCTGCGCGCCTGCATCCGCCGTGCCGATACCGACGAATTTCAGCGTCGCCCTACTTGAGAGGTCGAAAATCTCGCGCACGCCGCGCTGGGAAAGCAGCACCTCGCGATCCTCGGCCGAATTAGCGAAGAAGGGCACGGGCATCAAATAAGCCTGCGCGCCTGTTTTCTCGGCCAGATGATGCATCACGTCGTGCGGGTTGGCGGCATAGTTGCGGGTCAGTCCGCCGAGCAGGGAGACGAAGCGGACCTTGCCGGCCTCGAAGCGCGGCATCTGACGCACGGCGGCAGCAAGCGTGCGACCATGACCGAGCCCGATGACGTCGTCCTCGCCGCGTTCGATCTCGCGGCGCAGAAAGCCGGCACCGGCCAGGCCGAGAGCGCGCAGCGGCAGTTCGTCTTCGCCGAGATCGGGGGCAACCTCGCAGAAATCCAGGCCGAAGCGATCGCACAACTTGTCTTCAAGGACGACGCATTCGACGATCTCGCCGTCGATCGAAACCTTGACCACGCCTTCCGCGACCGCTCGCGCGATCAGGCGATGCGCCTTGACCGAAGGCAGGCCGAGGCGCTTGGCGACGGCCGCCTGGGTGAGGCCGCCGGCGTAATGCAGCCAGGCGGCGCGGATCGCCAGCGACTCCTCCGGATCAAGTTTTTCGGTGCGTTTCAGCATCGGCACTCCCTTTCCGAACCGGTGTTCATGTGGCCGCCGCTTGGATGCTTAGGTCCCGCACGCCGGTATCGATATGCGGCGCCCAGAAGGCAATGCTTTCGGCAATCTGCGGAATGACCTGACGGTCGTTCGGTTCGCGCTCCTTGAAGGAGAGTTCAAGGCAGATTTCATTGTCCACCGCGCCGCCTTCCGCGAATGCCTTGAGCAGCGGTTCCGGTTGGATATGGCCCTTGGCGTTGAACTCCGCCGTGAAGGGACGGTGCCCGCCCTTGTCCATCAGGCTCTGCTTGATGTGGATGATCGGCGAGACCTTCGGCACCGCGCGAGCCCAGGCATAGGGATCGTAGTCGTCCGGATTGGCGCTGGTGACATCGCCATGGTCGATATCGGCCATCATCCATATGGGAACGGCCATGTCTGCGCCCGTCAGCCTTTCCTGCAGCCTCCGGCACTCGGCGATCGTCTCGCCGAACTCGCGCCCGATGCTCATCGGTTCCCAGAAGACGTAACGCAGCCCGGCATGCTTGGCGTGCTCGGCCACCTCGGCCCAGCAATCGATGGCGATGCGGATCAGGTCTTCGCGCCGCGCCGGATCGTCATAGTCCTTGTAGGTTAAAATGGCGAACTGGGTACCGACCGAGACGCCGCCGAGGTCGGCGATGATGTCGGCGAAACTCTTGAACCAGTCGATATAGTAACGACGGACATCCCGGTCCGGATGGCCGAAATGGTTGAGCCGCCCGTAAGGCCCGGTCATGCCGCTGGTGACGCGTACGCCGGTACGCCGCAAGGCAGCCGACATCTGCCGTGTCAGGCGTCGGATCACAGGGGCCGGCCAGCTTGGGTTGATGAATTCATGCGTAAGCTGCAGGTCACGGATGCGCAGATCCCGCCCGACCGTATCGATCAGATCGTCGGGATCGGCGAAGCGATTGACCAGCGGATTGGTGTTCAGCGAAAGCGTCAGCGGCATTTTCTATATTCGTTCAAGGAGAAGGCAGGCCGGTTGTCACGCGGCATCGGCGATATGTTGCGCCTCGAACCAGGCAGCGAAGGTTTTTCTTTCGGCTTCGGTCAGATGCAGATAGTGCTTGGTGCGACGCAGTAATATGTCTTCCGGCGTGCGCGCCCATTCTTGCCCCACCAGATAGCGGACCTCCGCCTCGTAGAGCAGGCCGCCATGATGGCGGCCGAGGCCGGCGAGATTTGTGGCGCTGCCGACAACGTCCTTCGTGCGCGTCCCGTAAAGCCGGCCATAGTGATGGATGAGGTCGCGCGGCATCCATGGGTAGGTCTCGCGCAGGCCGTTGGCGAAGGTTTCATAGTCGGCTTTCGGCATGTCGCCGCCCGGCAGTGACGCGGTTTCAGTCCAATCCACGCCCATCTGTGGGAAGATGTGCCTGAGGCGGTTCAGCCCGCGCTCGGCCAGTTCGCGGAATGTGGTGATCTTGCCGCCGAAGACGTTGAGCAGCGGCACGCCGCCGGTTTCGTCGAGATCGAACACATAGTCGCGCGTCACGGCGGAAGGATTGCCCTTGCCGTCGTCGAACAACGGCCGCACACCGGAGAAGGAGTGCAGCACGTCCTGGCGCCGCAGCTTCTCCTTGAAGTAGCGGTTTACCGCCGCGATTAGGTAATCGATTTCGCTTTCCTCGGCCCGCACGTCCTCGGCGCGGCCTTCATAGGCGATGTCGGTGGTGCCGATCAGCGCCTTGTCGCCCTCGTAAGGGTTGATGAAAATGACGCGCCTGTCGTGGTTCTGCACCAGATAGGCGTTCGCACCCTGCCAGAACTTCGGCACGATGATGTGGCTGCCCTTGACCAGGCGGACATTGCGCGAGGAGTTCGAGCCGGCGACACGGCCGATGACGTCGGAAACCCAGGGTCCGGCGGCATTGACGAGGCAGCGGGCGCGGAAGGTGCGGGTTTCGCCGGTCGTGGCGTTCTTCGTCGTCACCGTCCAGGCGCCGTTCTCGCGCCGCGCCGAGACGGCCGCCGAGCGGGTCAGCACCTCGGCGCCCTTCTCGGCCGCGGCGACGGCGTTCAGCACGACCAGGCGTGCATCGTCCACCCAGCAGTCGGAATATTCGAAACCGCGCGTGTACTGGTCGAGCAGCGGCGTGCCTTCGGGGTCGCCCTCGAGGTCGAGCGTGCGGGTGCCCGGCAGCCGCTTGCGGCCGCCGAGATGATCATAGAGGAAAAGGCCGAGCCGCACGAGCCACGCGGGACGGTCCTCGGGACTGTGCGGCAGCACGAAGCGCATCGGCCAGATGATGTGGGGTGCGGCCTTCAACAGCACTTCGCGTTCGATCAGCGCTTCTCGCACCAGACGGAACTCGTAATATTCGAGATAGCGCAGCCCGCCATGCACCAGCTTGCCGGAGCGCGACGAGGTGCCTTCGGCGAGATCGTCTTTCTCGCACAGCACGACCGAGAGGCCGCGGCCGGCTGCATCGCGGGCGATACCGGCACCGTTGACGCCGCCGCCGATGATGAAGAGATCGACCGTCTTGGGCTCGGAACTCATATCACGCTCCTTCACGCGATCCGCTCGCGGCGCGCGGCGGCGAGTGTTTCCCAGGTCGGTCCAAGGGCATGCCGTGCGAGGCTGAAAGCCGGGAACAGGCGATCGTAAGCCGCCATCAATTCCGGGTCGGGAGTCTCGGCCGGGCCAAGCAGGGGGGTTACCCATTCGGCGATGCAGGCCTCCATATCGGGATAGGCGCCGATGGCGACGGCGGCCATCATGGCGGCGCCCGCGGCGCCGGCCTCCTCGCGCGACGAGACCCTGACCGGGGCATGGACGGCTGCCGAAAGAATGCCGCGCAGGCCCTTCGAGCGCGCCGCGCCGCCGGAGAGGCGCAGTTCGGACGGCAGGTCGCCCATGGCGACGTAGCAATCGCGCATGGCAAGCCCCAATCCCTCGATCACGGCACGGACAATATCCGAGTAGCGGTGGCTGACCGACAGGCCAATGAGGCCGGCGCGCGCATCGGCGTTGACGAAGGGACCGCGTTCGCCGGCTTCCGAAATGTAGGGCTGGTAGACGATCTGGCCGGGCCGACTTGCTTGCAGCCAGGTTTCGATGCGCCCGACGAGGTCGCGATGAGTCGCTTCGTGCCCAATATCTTTCAGCACATCGGTGGCCAGCCCAAGCATCCAGTCTATGTTCAAGGTGGTCGCCATGTTGGTCTGGACCTGCGTGACGAGGCCCGGCAAGGGCAGGGCGATCACGTAGCCCGTGCCTTCCTTGTTGAGATGGACGCGATCAACGGTCACGGCGCGCATATGAACGCCGGTCGAGCCAATGACGGAGCAAGCGACATCGCTGCCATCGCCACCATGGACGCCGCCACCGAGTGCGGTCATGGCCATGTCGACATAGCCGAGGCTCACCGGCGTACCGGCAAGCAGTCCGGTCTGCGCTGCGGCCTCCGTGGTCAATGGATGGGTCACCATCGTGCCATCGATGATCTCGGGCAGGAGGCGGCGCCGGGCGAAGAGGCCCAGTGTCTCGATCACCGTGTCGTCGTAATCGCGGTCGCGGAAATTGCCGAAGGTGAAACTCGCTTCGGACGGATCGGTGGCGCGGATACCCGTCAGGTTGAGATAGAGCCAGTCCTTGCAATGGAGTGCCACGTCGGCGCGGTCGAGGAGTTCGGGCGAATGGCGGTCCATATGCGCCATCTGGCTGCCCTGCTGGCAGGTGTTGAGGCCGGTCCCGGTCGCCTCGAAGCGGGCGCGGTTGAGCGGCCCGGATGCCAGTCGTTCGACGGTGGGAGCCGCGCGTGCATCGAGCCAGAGCCAGGCGTCCGTTACCGGGCGGTTCGCCTTGTCGACAAGCCAGGTGCCGTCGCCCTGTGCTGTCACCGCCAGCGCAGCGGCGCGATGGGCTAGCCGCTCCACCTTGTCGCCGAGCGCCCGCAATGCCGCCGCGCAATCCTGCCAGGTTTGGTCCAGCGATTGCGTCGCTGAACCGTCCCGGCCGGAAGCGTAGCGGTTGGGCACTGATGCCGAGGCGATCTGCCGGCCCGTGAGGTCGAAGGCGACGGCCTTGATGACCGACGTTCCGGAATCGATGCCGACGATGAGATCGGCGCCGGTCACGAAAGCCTCCGGATCACAATAGCTCCGTGACGTACAGGTGGCATCGCCTCCTCCTCCTGATCCTCACCCGGTTGCCGCCAGAAGGGACATGGCTTGGGCGAGACAAAATAGTCAGCCGACCGTTCCTTGTCAGTCGGCGAAAGGTTTCGCGGTTTATATCATATTCATAACATGTCTTGTGATTTTTTTTGCGGACATCGCAATTTTTTTCAGCTACGCTGGGCTGCATGAAAGTTGGCGGTGGGTGGTGGCAAAGGATTGATTGGGCACTTCCCTTGCGTCTCGGCAAGCGGGGGAAGCGTGTTCGTTTGTTTGTATACCCTTGCACGGAGCGGCGGCGATCGCCTAAGAAATAATTTATGTAATTCATATGGGTATAGCAAATTAGGGGCGCGGTAGAGCGCGTCGACCATCGCGCGACTGATTGGAACTCGCGGCTCGCCGAGAACATTCCCTCGGCTGATCCTGATCCCATGAGGAGCGGAAGTTTTCAACCGAAAACCGGAGAGAAAGGGGTCATTCGAAAACCGACCTTTCTTGAATCTGACTTAACATACTTGACGAAATAAATCACATTCATATAACATAAAATTTGCCGAACGAATGGCGATGCGGCGGGAGGGATGTGGCTGCATCGACCGAGGCGGAGGAAACGATGTCCGAGAATCGAGCGATTGGTGCGCGCGTCGCAGAAAACCGGCTGTATCCGATAATCGTCATGCGAGCCGGTGCCGCTGAAACCCCGGCCTGCCGGTTTCATGCGCCGGAGGCGATGCAATGAATGTCGTTCCCACCCAGGTGCCGAAAGCTCCTGCTGCCTCCCGTCGCGGCCTGATGATCGCGATCGGTCTCGGCATCGTCGTGCTTGTGGCGATCGCGCTCGATACGAAAGTCGTCGAGATCGGCTCGGAAGGGGATGTGCGCCAGGAGGCTTTCTCCGCCGACCAGTTCGGCGAAAAGGAATTTCCGCGTATCCAGACATTCGTCGTCGAGCACGCTGTCGACGCTGCCACCCTCGGGCCTGCCGTGCTGGCCGACAAGAAGGCCGCCGCCTCCCAGTACGGCACCGCTTCCTCGACCGGCGCGATCATGCCGGTCAGGCTGACCGGCATCGCCGGAGAAGCAAAATCCGGCGTTTACGATCTCAAGGTCGAAGGCGTTCCCGCCGACATCCGTGTGCGGGTGCAGACCGGGCCCGCCATCAACGGCACGGATTTGCGCGACGTCACCGGAGATATCGCATTCGGCAGCTTCAAGAACCAGATCGAGTATCAGGACGCTGGTTCAGGCATCAACCGCGCTATGAAGAAGGCGGTGCTCGACGGCATGGACACCGCGAGCCTGTCCGGCAAGACGATGGAGATATTCGGCGCCTTCCGGCTGATCAATCCGAAGAACTGGCTGATCACGCCCGTCAAGGTCACGCTCAAATGAGCGACGTTCCGAGCCCGGAGCCGGCCAGGGGCGAGGTCGTTCTCGCCGCGCGCAACATTGCCAAGTCCTACAGCGGCGTGAAGGCGCTGAAGGGAGTCAATTTCGACATTCATCGCGGCCAGGTGACGACGTTGTTCGGCGAGAACGGTGCGGGCAAGTCGACGCTGATGAAGATCCTTTCGGGCGTCGTGCAGCCGACGTCGGGCGAAATCATTCTCGACGGGGCGCCGATCATCTTTTCCTCATCCACAGATGCGCGCAACCACGGCATTTCGATCATCCATCAGGAACTCAGCCTCGCCCCAAACCTGTCGGTTCGCGACAATATCTTCATGGGCCGCGAGATCGAGGGGCCGACCGGCGTGGATTTTACCGAGGAGGAGCGGCAGGTTCGCCGGCTGCTGGAGGAACTCGAGGAAGACATTGACCCGTTGACGCCGGTCGAGGAACTGCGTCTCGGTCAGCAGCAGATCGTCGAGATTGCCAGGGCACTTTCGGTCGAGAGCCGTATTCTCATCATGGACGAGCCGACCTCGGCACTGTCGGCGACAGAGGTCGAGGTGCTGTTCAAGGTCATCCGCGACCTCACCGCCAAGGGCGTGTCGATTGTCTATATCTCGCATCACCTCGAGGAGGCGCTGCAGATCACCCACCATGCCGTGGTGCTGCGCGACGGCAGTATGACCGCCTATGCGCCGCGCGCCGAGATCGATCTCGGCTGGGTGGTGCGCAACATGGTGGGCGAGAACTACGATCTCGGCAGCCCGCCGACCGGCTACGATTTCGGACCGGTGATGCTTTCGGTGCGCGACCTCACCGTGTCGGATCCGACCGGCGGTGGCTACAATGTCGTCGATCGGATGTCGCTGGACGTGAGGGCAGGCGAGATCGTCTGCATCTACGGGCTGATGGGCGCGGGACGGACCGAACTTCTCGAAACCATTGCCGGTCGCCTCCACGCCACATTCGGCGAGATCGTCCTCGACGGCAAGGAGATTTCCCACCTCAGCATCGCAGAGCGTATCGCACGGGGGCTGGCGCTGGTGCCGGAAGACCGGCAGCGCGATGGCCTCGTGCAGACGATGAGTGTCGGCCAGAACCTGTCGCTTGCCTCGATCATGGCGTTCACGCGTGGCGTGTTCACCTCGATCGGGCTCGAACGGACGCTGATCCAGAAATCCATCAAGGATGTTACGGTGAAGACCGACGGACCCGACGCGCCGATCGGCTCGCTGTCAGGCGGCAACCAGCAGAAGGTCGTGATCGGCAAGATGTTGGCGACCGACCCCAAGGTCATTCTGCTCGACGAGCCGAGCCGCGGCATAGACGTCGGCGCGAAGGCGGAGGTGTTCCGCATCCTCGCCGCGCGCGCGACAGCGGGTCAGGCGGTCGTCTACACCACCTCGGAAGTCAACGAATGCCTGTCGATCGCGCACCGCATCATCATCATGCGGCGCGGGCGGATTTCGGCGGAGTTCGGCTCCGACATAGCCAAGGAAAAGATCATGGCCGCCTCGGGCGAGGCGGAGGCGGCCTGAGCGGACGGAAACGACGATGACCGAAACGAGCGCCAAGCAGATGTCTTCAGCGGCTTCAGCCGTCATGGGCAAGACCAATCCGATCAAGCTTCTTCTGAAGGGCAGGGCGTTCTTCGCGCTGGTCGCGATCATCATCGTCTTCTCGATGCTGTCGCCGAACTACTTCACCGTCTCCAATTTCCTCATCATGTCGTCGCACGTGGCGATCTACGGCATCCTGGCGATCGGCATGCTGCTGGTGATTCTGAACGGCGGCATCGACCTCTCGGTCGGCTCGATCCTGGCGCTTTGCGGCGTCATCGCCGGCGCATTGATGCAGGGCGTAGTGCTGAAACCGCTCGGCGTCATCCTCTTCCCGCCCGTCTGGGCGGTCGTCTTGCTGACCTGTGCCCTCGGCGCCCTGATCGGCGCGCTCAACGGTGTCCTCATCGCCTGGTTCAAGGTGCCAGCCTTCGTGACGACGCTGGGAGTCATGTACATGGCACGCGGCATTGCGTTGCTGCAGACCAACGGGCTCACCTATAACAATCTCGCCGGCCGGCCCGAACTCGGCAATACCGGCTTCGACTGGCTGGGCTTCAACCGGCTGTTCGGCGTGCCGATCAGCGTCATTGTGCTCGCCGTTCTGGCCGTACTGACCGGTCTTATGCTCTCCCGCTCGTCCTTCGGCCGCTGGCTCTACGCTTCGGGCGGCAACGAGAACGCCGCTAACCTGTCGGGCGTGCCGGTGAAGCGGGTCAAGATCACCGTCTACACTCTGTCCGGCGTCCTCTCGGCCATCGCCGGCCTGGTGCTGTCCTCGCAACTGACCTCGGCCGGTCCGACCGCCGGCACGACCTACGAGTTGACGGCAATCGCGGCGGTGGTGATCGGCGGCGCGGCGCTGACCGGCGGGCGTGGCACGGTGCGCGGCACCATGCTCGGGGCCTTCGTCATCGGTTTCCTGTCGGACGGCCTCGTCATCATTGGCGTGTCCTCCTATTGGCAGACCGTCTTCACCGGCGCCGTCATCGTGCTCGCCGTGCTCATGAACACCATCCAGTACGGAGTGCGCGGCATCCGACGGTGACGCCGCTCCGACAAGAGCTTCTCCGGGACGCAAGGAAACGCGAGATGTCCTCGGAAAGAAGGCCGAGAAATCGGCAGTCCAGCAATCGTAAAAGGGAGTGAGACATGATCGACAAAACCAGAAGGCTGCTGATGATAGCCGCGGCCGCGTTGCCGCTGATGGTGACCCAAGCGTGGGCCGAAGGCCTAATCAGCATCATCGTGACCGATCCGGCCAATCCGTATTGGCTGACCGAGGGCCAGGTCGCCGAGGCAACGGCCAAAAGCCTCGGCTACACGGCCAACGTCAGCGCGCATAAGGGCGACACCAACACCGAAAGCACGCTGATCGACACCGCCATCACCAACAAGTCGGTGGCGATCATCCTCGATCCGGCCAATGCCGACGGCTCGATCGGCGCGGTCAAGAAGGCGATCGCGGCCAACATCCCGGTCTTCCTCGTCAATGCCGAGATCAACCAGGAAGGACTCGCCAAGGCGCAGCTCGTCTCCAACAACGCCCAGGGCGCCGCGCTCGGTGCGCAGCAGTGGGTCGAAGCGATCGGCGACAAGGGCAACTATGTCGAACTGTTCGGCAACCCGGCTGACAACAACGCGGCCACCCGCTCGAACGGCTACGAGACGGTGCTGACGCAGTATCCGGACCTGAAGAAGGTCGGCAAGGAAGTGGCGAACTGGGATCGTACCCAGGGCTACCAGAAGATGCAGTCGCTGCTGCAGGCGCATCCCGATATCGTCGGCGTCATCTCCGGCAATGATGAGATGGCGCTGGGCGCCATCGCGGCGCTGAAGGAAGCCGGCAAGCTCGACCAGGTAAAGGTCGGCGGCTTCGATGGTTCGCCGGACGCGGTCGCCGCCGTCAAGGCCGGTGAGATGCAGTATACCGTGCTGCAGCCGGTCGCGGTGTTTTCGGCGGAAGCGGTCAGGCAGGCCGACAAGTTTATCAAGACCGGTTCGACCGGCGCCAGCGCTGAAAAGCAGCTTTTCGACTGCGCCCTGATCACCAAGGACAATGTTGACAAGTACACCGCGGCTTTCACGCTCTCCGAGTGAGCCTGCAGGTGGACCACGGGGGCGCGGGAAACGCGCCCCCTTTTTCCTTGCCGCCGCGGATGCAAGCCATGTGCAATAACCTGTCCGCCTTGACGGTGCCCGCTTGCGAGTGGGGCCGGATATGCGACAGACAACGGCAGGGGAGGCATGAATGACAGACGAGGGGATTCGCTCCGAAAAAGCGGCGAAGGTTCCCGCCGCCGAACAGATACCTGCCGACAGCCGGCATGCGCGGCAGCTTGCGCGCCGGCGACTGATGGCCGAGGCCGTGATGGCCGAAGGCACGATGCGCATCGAGGATCTCACCGAGCGCTTCGGCATAAGCCTGATGACAGCGCATCGCGATCTCGACGAACTGGTGGAGAGGGGCCTTTTGCGCAAGACGCGCGGCGTGGTTTCCGCGGCTCCCACCAGCCTGATCGAAGCGAGCGACGTCTATCGCTCCACCCGGCAGGCGGCTGAAAAGCGCGCTATAGCCTTGGCGGCCTCGACTTTCCTGGAGCCGGGACAGGCGGTTTTCTTCGACGATTCCACGACGGTGCTGCAGCTCGTGCCGCATCTGGCGACGCGCGTGCCGCTGACGGCGATCACCAATTCCATCACCTTGATGAACGAACTCAAGGGAATGCGCGACCTGACACTGCTCGGCCTGGGCGGCCAGTTCTACAACTGGTGCAATGCCTTCATGGGGCCGGTGACCACCACGGAAATCCGACGCCTCAGGGCGGATCGGCTCGTCATGTCGATGTCGGCCATCACCGACGGAATGGTGTTTCACCAGTCGCCCGAAATGGTTGAGACCAAACGGGC
Organism: uncultured Mesorhizobium sp.; assembly: GCA_964490065.1. Taxonomy (GTDB): domain Bacteria; phylum Pseudomonadota; class Alphaproteobacteria; order Rhizobiales; family Rhizobiaceae; genus Mesorhizobium. Next base: position 38,093 of record CAZBBT010000007.1, read on the forward strand.
GATGTTCGATAGCGCGGCCATGCGCATCCTGCTTGCCGACCACACCAAGTTCGAGCGGCGGGCGCTGCATGCGATGTGCGCCCTTGAGGAATTCGATGCCATCGTCGTCGATGACGGTACGCCGCCACGCCAGGTGGAGACGATGCGTTCGCGCGGCATCAAGGTTGTTGTAGCGGCGGTGCGAACGGGCAACTCTGACTTGGCGCCCGCATTGTAACGTATATTTATGTTAACATACCAATTTTGTAGGTTATCTTTACATATCCTGATGGAGTTCGAGCGGCTATGCCCTGTATCCTGGGGATCGACAATGGGTTGACCGTGACTAAGGCGGTCGTCTTCGATGAAGGCGGCATGCCCCTCTCCGTGGCGCGACGGCGTGTGCCGCAGATCATGCCGCGTCCGCACCATGTCGAGCGCGATATGGAAGGTCTGTGGCACGCGACGGCACAAGCAATTGCCGAAGCCGTTTCGCGTTCGGGCCGTGCGGCTTCCGACATTGCAGCGATTGCCGCGACCGCCCATGGCGACGGACTCTATCTGCTCGGCAAGGATCGACGTCCGCTCGGCAACGGCATCCTGTCGCTGGACAGCCGGGCAGGGGAGATCGTGTCCGCCTGGGAGAATGACGGAACTGCCAGGCTGGCGTTGGCACGGACGGGACAGATGCCGCATGCGTCGGCGCCTTCGTCATTGCTGGCGTGGCTGCGCGGCCATGAACCGAACCGGTTCGCGCAAATCGGCCATGTTCTCACCTGCAAGGATTGGCTGCGGTTCTGCCTCGCCGGGACGATCGGTACGGATCTCACAGAAGCGAGCACGTCCTTCACCAATGTTCATACGCAGGCCTGTGCCACGGACATCCTTTCGATCTTCGGTCTCGACAGGCTCGGCGGCACATTGCCGGCCGCGGCCATGTCGGATGAGGTTGTCGGCACGGTTACGATGGAAGCTGCTGGTCTCACCGGGCTTGTCGCGGGAACTCCGGTGGTGGCCGGCCTGCATGACGTTACGGCTTCGGCTCTCGGCATCGGTGGCTATGGCGTGGGCACCGTCGCCGTCGTCGCCGGCACCTACTCGATCAATGAGACGGTTTCGCCCGCGCCGCGCATCGATGCACGCTGGTTCTGCCGCAACGGATTGAAGCGAGGCGAGTGGAACAATATGGCGATCTCGCCGGCCTCGGCTGCCAATTATGACTGGTTCCTGGATACGCTGTGCGGAGTAGAACGTAGGGGAGTGGAAGCGGACGGTCGCTCGATCCACACGGTCGTCGGGCCGGAGATCGAAGCGGCGCTGGCACGACCATCGACGCTCCTGTTTCATCCCTATCTGTTCGGCTCGCCGCACGGTCCATCCGCCAGCGCCGGGTTCCTCGGCCTGCGCGGTTGGCACGATCGCGGCGACATGCTGCGCGCGGTGATCGAGGGTATCGCCTTCAACCACCGCGTCCATGTCGATGCGCTGCGCGACGGCTTCGCACCGCGGGAGGTGCGCCTCACAGGCGGTATCTCGCGCAATCCGACCTTCGCACAGGTCTTCGCAGACGTGCTCGGCATGCCCGTCACGGTAACGCAGACCGAGGAGGCGGCGGCGTGGGGCGCTGCGCTCTGTGCCGGAGCCGGCGTGGGGCTTTTCGCCTCGCCCCGGCATGATCCCCGCGATCTTGCTGCGCTCGGCAGCACCTACCAGCCTGACCTCGCCCGCAGCGGGGAGATGAACAGGCGCTACCGCTTGCACTGCGAAGTCGCTAACCATCTGGCCGCGGTCTGGCCATCCATCGAGGCCCTTGCGGAAGGAGGCGGGCGATGAGCGCGGACAGCCGCCGGCAGGAGATCGCAGACTATGTTATCCAGCGCGGCGAGGCCCGGATCGACGAACTCGTATCCGCCTTCGGCGTGTCACGCATGACCATCCATCGTCATGTCGAGGAACTGGCGCGTCAGGGCGTGCTGCGCAAGCTGCACGGCGCGGTCACCGCCCAGCCGTCCGGCGTCTATGAGAGCCTGTTCCGCTTCCGTGAGACGCACGCGGCGGCGGCCAAGCAGGCGCTGGCGGCTGCGGTGCTGTCCGAGGTCGAGCCGGGACAGTCGATCCTGCTGGACGATTCGACCACGGCCAACGCATTGGGCCGGCTGCTGCCGCAGATAATGCCGCTCACGGTCATCACCAACAGCCTGTCGCTCGCCGGACAACTGGCGGGTCGCGACGAAGTGAATTTGACCCTGCTCGGCGGGGAATACCATCCGACCTACAACGCTTTCATCGGTCATATCTGCGAAAGCGCGCTGATACGCATTCGGGTGAATCTGCTGATCTGCTCCGCTTCCGCCGTCGCCGGCACGGCGGCGCTGATACAGGACCCGCAAGTGGTGCGGGTGAAGCAGGCCATGCTGACGGCGGCTTCGCGGCGCGTGTTGCTGGTCGATTCCTCCAAGTTCGGCAAAGTAGCGCTGCATCTCTTCGCGGATCTGACTGCTTTCGACCTCGTTCTCTGCGACGAGGGGTTGCCGAGCGAAACGGTACACGACCTGCGGGCGGCGGGTGTCAATCTCAAGACCGTGCCGGTGCAATGACAAGAAAGCCTCGTGACGTCGACGTGCTCATCATCGGTGCCGGCATTAACGGGGCAGGCCTGTTTCGTGACCTGTGCGAACAGGGGCTGACCCTCGCCATCGTCGACAAGGCGGATTTCGGCTCGGGAACGAGTGCCGCGCCCTCGCGGCTGATCCATGGCGGGATAAAATATCTGGAAACCGGCGAGTTACGGCTGGTCGCGCAATCGACACTGGAGCGAAATCTTCTGCTGCGCAATGCGCCGCATGCCGTGAGGCCGTTGCCGACGGTGATCCCGATCTTTTCCTGGTTGACCGGTATGGGTGCAGCGCTGCGCACGCTGCTGGGCAGCACGACCGCGCCGCGCGGCCGCGGCGCCGTACTGATCAAGATTGGCCTCGCCATGTACGACTTCTATGGCGCGCGGCACCGCGTCATGCCGAAACACGCGCTTTGGTCGAAGGCGCGGGCGCTGGCTGAGATACCGCCGCTGACGCAGGGCATCGTCGCGGCCGGTACCTATTACGACGCGACGGTGCGTCTTCCCGAGCGGCTGGTGTTGGAACTGCTGCAGGACGGCATGAAGGCGAGCCCGGCTTCCGAGGTGTTGAACTATGCGACGCTTTCGAGAGTCACGGGCGATGTGCTGAGCTTCGAACTGGCGGACGGCATTGCACGAAGCTTCAGGCCGCGAATCGTCGTCAACGCGGCAGGTCCCTGGATCGATCGAGTCAACGCCGCGCTCGGCGCGCCGTCGCGGCTGATCGGCGGCACCAAGGGTTCCCACATCCTGCTCGACCATCCGGACCTGCTGCGCGCTCTCAGCGGCCGCATGATCTATTTCGAGGCCAATGACGGACGCATATGCCTGGTGTTCGACTATCTCGGCCGCGCACTGGTCGGCTCGACCGACATCCGCGCCGCCGACCCGGAGACGGCGCGGTGCGAGGACGACGAGATTGATTATTTCCTCAGGAGTCTGCGCGAACTGCTGCCGGGGCTTTCCTTCAATCGCGAGCAGATCGTCTATGCCTATTCCGGCATCCGCCCGTTGCCGGCTTCGGACGGCACAGCGCCCGGCCTTATCAGCCGCGACCACTCCGCGCCGGTGACGGAACCGGACGACAGCAGGCCTTGGCCGATCGTTTCGCTGGTCGGCGGCAAGTGGACCACCTTTCGCGGTTTCGCCGAGGAGGTCGCCGATATGCTGCTCGGTCGGCTCGGCATGTCGCGGCGCGTGAGCACGCAAGTCCTGCCTATCGGCGGCGGACGGGATTTTCCATCTGATGCGGCTTCAAGGAAGCGCTGGATCGAGCAGGCAATAGAGAAGACCGGAAGTTCGGCCACGCGTGCCGAAATCCTGCTCGACCGCTACGGCACTGCCGCCCGCGCAGTCCTTGCGTATGAGACCGACCACCCGGGCGAGCCACTGGAGGGCGCCCCTGACTATACGCTTGCCGAGATCGACTGGCTTATACGCCATGAACAGGTCGTCCATCTCGCAGATATCGTGATGCGTCGCACCGACCTGGCGATTGCCGGGCGGCTCAGCCGGCGCGCCCTGGAACGGATCACAGATATCGCCGCGGGCGTGTTGGGATGGTCGGAAGGGCGTCGCCATGAGGAACTGACAATGACCGTCACCGAATTGACGGAGCGGCATCGGCTGCGCCTTTAGCAAGCGCCCAGCCTGCAACCGCGTTGCCGTGTGACCGGCCCACTGCCGAAAACCGAAGTCGCCCTCAGCTTCTCCGCCGAAATGTCGGCCAATTCCGGCGAACAGCTATGATTCTGTTGTCCGCGGTTCTTTGCAGGTCGAGGCTTTTCCAGAAGAGCATTCAGTCGGACGAGGGTTTGACGAGAGTTATTGCCATTGATTGGTAAACTGATTATACCACTGTACAACATTATCACTATTGTTCGCGAGGTCGACATGACAACAATCGCCCTTTTTGGGGCCGGCGGAAAAATGGGTTACCGGCTGGCGGCCAATCTCAAGGGTTCGGCCTATCAGGTACGCCATGTCGAAACGGGCGAAGCCGGTCGCGCGCGGCTCAAGGAAGGACTCGGCCTCGACGTGGTCGCGGTCGACGAGGCGCTGGCCGGGGCGGAGGTGGTCATCCTGGCCGTGCCCGACACGCTCATCGGTAAGGTCGCGGCGGGGATCGAGAAGCAGCTTTCCGCCGGCACGATGGTTATCGTGCTCGATGCTGCCGCTCCCGCCGCAGGGCACCTTCCCGACCGGCCGGACCTGACCTATTTCATCACCCATCCGTGCCATCCGCCGCTGTTCAACGACGAGACCGACATGGCGGCGAAGAAGGACTATTTCGGCGGCATCAAGGCCAAGCAGCATATCGTCAGCGCGCTGATGCAGGGGCCGGAGAGCGATTATGCCAAGGGCGAGGCGATCGCCAGGACGATCTGGGCGCCGGTCATGCGTTCGCACCGGGTGACGGTGGAGCAACTGGCGATGCTCGAGCCGGCGCTGGCCGAAACCATGTGCGCTTCGTTATTGGAGATCATGCGCGAGGGCATCGACGAGGTGGTGCGCCGCGGCGTCGACCGGCAGGCGGCGCTCGATTTCCTGCTGGGCCACATCAATGTCCTGGCGTCCGTGATCTTCGGCGAACGGGAAGGGGCCTTTTCGGATGCGTGCAACAAAGCCATCGAATTCGGCAAGCCGGCGCTGATGCGCGACGACTGGAAGCGGATATTCGAGCCGGATGAGATCGCCGCGAGCATCCGGCGCATCACTTGACAGTGACATATCATCAGAAATAGTGATTGACTCATAATACCAGTTGACTTAGCTAAACGAGTGGAGGAGACGGCCGCGCGAAAGTGTCCCGCTGCCGTGAATTCAACGGTTCCGGCGCGGGCCGGCTATCTGGGAGGACTGAAATGAAAATATCTCGTAGAATGACGTTAGTGGCCTTCGCCGGCATGCTGGCCCTCGGCGTCGCCGCGCCGGCCTACGCCGCGGATCTGATCGCCATCATCACCCCATCTCACGACAATCCGTTCTTCAAGGCCGAGGCGGAAGGAGCGGCGGCTAAGGCGAAGGAACTCGGCTACGAAACGCTGGTGCTGGTCCATGACGACGACGCCAGCAAGCAATCCGAACTGATCGATTCGGCGATCGGCCGCGGCGCCAAGGCCATCATCCTCGACAATGCCGGCGCCGATGCGACCGTTGCCGCCGTGCAGAAGGCCAAGGACGCCGGCATCCCGTCCTTCCTGATCGATCGCGAGATCAACGCCAGCGGCGTCGCCATGGCCCAGATCGTCTCGAACAACTATCAGGGCGCCCAACTCGGCGCACAGGAGTTCGTCCGGCTGATGGGCGAGAAGGGCACCTATGTCGAACTGGTCGGCAAGGAATCCGACACGAATGCCGGCATCCGCTCCAAGGGCTACCACGATGTCATCGACGAGTATCCGGACCTGAAGATGGTCGCCCAGCAATCGGCCAACTGGAGCCAGACGGAAGCCTATACGAAGATGGAATCCATTCTTCAGGCCAATCCCGACATCAAGGGTGTCATCTCCGGTAACGACACGATGGCTATGGGCGCGATCGCGGCTCTTCAGGCCGCGGGCAAGAAGGATGTCATCGTGGTGGGCTTCGACGGCTCGAACGACGTGCGCGATTCGATCAAGGCGGGCGGCATCAAGGCGACCGTGTTGCAGCCGGCCTATGCGCAGGCGCAGATGGCGGTCGAACAGGCCGACGCTTTCATCAAGAACGGCACCAAGCCGAGCGAAGAAAAGCAGTTGATGGACTGCGTGCTCATCACCAGCGACAATGCTCCCAAGCTGGAGACGTTTGCCCTGGCCGACTGACGGCCGGCGCAAATCGCGGGGAGCGGCTGCGGTCCGCTCCCCGCCTCCATTTCAGGGACACGCGAATGCCCGGAAAATATCTCTGGCCAAGCCTTGCGATTGCCGCGGCGCTTCTGCTGCCGGCCTGCAAGATCCTGCCGACCGGGGCGCATCCGGGTGGCGACAAGCCCGTGGCGTTCGACCCCGACGGAATGGTCGCCGAGATGTGGGACGCCAAGGTGCTGCCCTATCTGCGGGCCAAGGTCGGCCCGTTCGCCGAGGTTCGCGAGATGGCCAAGGCCGATCCGGCGGCCGCCGGGGCGAAATTCGGCAATGTCAGGAAGCAGGCCAATTCGCCCTGGACCTATGTGGTGACGGTGCAAGGCAAGATCGTCGCCGCCAATACGGAATCCCGCGCGGCAACCATCGACGTCGATGTCGACGATGACGGCAAGGGCGACGCCCGAGTCCAGATCGGTCCCGCCATTCGGGGTACGGCGCTGCGCGATGCGTTGGACTTCGTCGACTTCAACTCCTTCACCAATCAGATCGACTACGCCCAGTTCGGCAAGGCCTTCAACACGCATGTGAACAAGACCGTGCTCGGGGCCTTGCCGCGCGATGCGCTGGAGGGCCGCACGGCAAAGGTGCTTGGCGCGTTCTCCGCTCGGTCGGGCGCCGACCTGCCACTGGTCACGCCGGCCGAAGCCGAGATCGGTGCGAAGCCGTGAGTTCGGAGAACGACATCGTCTTGAAGCTGGAGGATGTCTCCAAGGTCTATTCCGGTACCGTGGCGGTCAAGCGGGCGACGTTCGAGGTGCGGCGCGGCGCGGTGAACGTGCTCGTCGGCGAAAACGGCGCCGGCAAATCGACTCTGATGAAGATCATCGCCGGCGTCGAGCAGCCCACGCACGGCCGAATCCTGCTGGACGGGAAGGAGGTTTCCTTCGGGTCGGCCGGCGATGCCGCGGCTCATGGCATCGCCATGGTATTTCAGGAACTCAATCTGTTCGGCAATCTGTCGGTGGCCGAGAACATCTTCGCCACGCGCGAGATCACCAATCGCGCCGGCAAGATCGACCATGCCGAACAGAACAGAAAGGCGGCCGTGTTTCTCGACCGGCTCCAGGCCGGCATTCGCCCCGATATGATGGTCGAGGACCTGATGATCGGCCAGCAGCAACTCGTCGAGATCGCCAAGGCGGTTTCGCTCGACGCGCGCGTGCTGATCATGGATGAGCCGACTTCGGCGCTGAGTGCCGCCGAGGTGGAGATCCTATTCAAGGTCATCGCCGACCTGAAGGCCCGGGGCGTGGCTATCGTCTATATTTCGCATCGGCTCGAAGAGCTGATGCGCATCGGCGACACCATTACGGTGCTGCGCGACGGAAATGTCACCGGCACCGAACTGGTGAAGAACATCGATATGCAGTGGATCGTACGTCAGATGATCGGCTCGGACGCGAAGGATTTCGCCAAGACCGACGGGCACGAGCCCGGCGCGGAAATTTTCCGGGTCGAGGATATCTGCCTGCCGCACGCGACCGGCAGTCTCGCCGTCGACCATGTCTCGCTTTCGCTCAGGGCCGGTGAGATCCTCGGCATCTACGGCCTGATGGGGGCAGGGCGCAGCGAGTTCTTCGACTGCATCATGGGCCGCCACGCCCAATCCACCGGCAAGGTCTTCCTGGGCGGAGCCGAGCTTCGGCGGCGCGATACCGCCAGCCGCATCCGGCGCGGGCTTGCGCTCGTTCCGGAGGACCGCCAGCGCGAGGGTCTGGTTTCCATCCTGTCGGTGGCCACCAATCTCACCATGTCGAGCCTGAGACGCTTCGCCAATTTTCTGCACATCGACGGAAAGCTTGAGAAGGGCGCCGTGCAGAACATGGTGCGAGAACTTTCCATCAAGGTTGCAAATCCGGATCAGGAAGTCTCGTCGCTGTCCGGCGGCAACCAGCAGAAGGTGGTCATCGGAAAGGCGTTGCTGACGCAGCCCAAGGTGCTTCTGATGGACGAGCCGAGCCGGGGCATCGACGTCGGCGCCAAGGCCGACGTCTTTCGGACAATGCGCAAACTGTCCCGGGATGGCATCGGCATCCTGTTCGCCACGTCCGACCTCGACGAGGTCATGGCGCTGTCGGACCGCATCGCGGTCATGAGCAACGGAAAGCTGACCGGTCTGTTCGAGCGCGCCGAAGCGACGGAGGAAGCGGTGATCGCCGCTTCGGCGCTGGGCCACGGCCCCAAGGAGAAGTCGGGAGGGAAACTTCATGGTTGACGCCACCGCGAACACACGCGACGGCGCGACAGGCAGCGGCTCGCTGCTCTTGACGCTGATGAAGGCGCGCACCTTTATCGCGTTGATCGCCGTCCTCTTGTTCTTTTCCTTCGCGGTGCCGAGTTTTCTGTCGACCGCGAACCTCATCCTGATGTCGAAGCACGTGGCGCTGAATGCTTTCCTCGCCATGGGCATGACATTCGTCATCGTCACCGGCGGCATCGATCTTTCCGTCGGCTCCATTGTCGGCCTGTGCGGCATGGTGGCCGGCTACCTGATGCTCAACGGGGTCGATCTGCTGATCGGCTATACGGTCTATTTCAACGTCATCGAGATCATCCTGATCACGCTGGTGGTTGGCGTTTTCATCGGCGCCATCAATGGATTGCTGATTACCCGCCTCAACGTTGCGCCTTTCATCGCGACGCTCGGCACGCTCTATGCCGCGCGCGGCGCGGCGCTGCTGTCGTCCGACGGGCGCACATTCCCTAATCTCGTCGGCAATCCGGATATCGGCAACACCGGCTTCGGCTACCTCGGCGCCGGCCGGCTTGCCGGCCTTCCGGTTTCGGTCTGGCTGCTCATCCTCGTCGCGCTCGGAGCCACCTATCTTGCCAGATACACGCCGCTCGGCCGCCACATCTTCGCCGTCGGCGGCAATGAGCGGGCCGCGCGCGTGTCGGGCGTGCGCGTCGACCTGGTGAAGATGTTCGTCTACATGTTCTCCGGTTTCTGCGCGGCCATTGTCGGCCTCATCATCTCCTCGGAATTGATGGCCTCGCACCCGGCGACCGGAGAAAGCTTCGAACTCAACGCCATCGCGGCCGCGGTGCTCGGTGGCACCTCGATGTCGGGCGGGCGCGGCACGATCGGCGGCACCATCGTCGGCGCCTTCGTTATCGGCATCCTGTCCGACGGTCTGGTGATGATGGGCGTGTCCTCCTTCTGGCAGATGGTCATCAAGGGTCTCGTCATCATCGTCGCCGTGGTGGTCGACCAGGCGCAGCGGCGGCTGCAGCAGCGCGTGACCCTGATGCAGATGGCGAAGGCGGGTTGAGATGGCGGAGTTGCGTGGCGGGTTGATCGGCTGTGGCTTCTTTGCCGTCAATCAGATGCACGGCTGGCGGGATGCCGAGGGCGCCGCGATCGTCGCCATCTGCGACCGCGATCCGGAACGGCTCCGGATCGTCGGCGACCAGTTCGGCGTCGAGCGGCGCTATACCGATGCGGCCGAGATGTTGCACACTGAAGGCCTCGACTTCGTCGATATCGCCACGACAGTGCAGACGCACAGGTCGCTGGTTGAGCTGGCGGCGGCGCATAGGCTTCCCGTAATCTGCCAGAAGCCGTTCGCGCCGTCGCTGGCTGACGCGAAGGCCATGGTTGCGGCATGCGCCGCAGCCGGCGTGCCGCTGATGGTGCATGAGAATTTCCGTTGGCAATCGCCGATCCAGGCGGTGAAGAGGATCATCGAAGGCGGGGAGATCGGTACGCCGTTCTTCGGCCGCATCTCGTTCCGCTCCGGCTACGACGTCTTTTCCGGCCAGCCCTATCTCGCTACCGGAAAGCGCTTCATCATCGAGGATCTTGGCATTCATATCCTTGACACCGCCCGTTTCCTGTTAGGTGACGTCGAGGCGCTGACGGCGCGCACGCGGCGTGTGAACCAGAACATCGCCGGTGAGGATGTGGCGACCATGCTATTGCAGCATGAAGCTGATGCCGCTTCGGTCGTCGATTGCAGCTACGCGACGAAATTGCCGGTCGAGCCGTTTCCGGAGACCCTGCTGGAGATCGACGGCAACGAGGGCACGATCCGTCTCGGCCAAGGCTATCGGCTGCAGGTGCATGGTCGGTCGGGAACGTTTGTACGGGATGTTTCGCCTGCGCTGCTCCCCTGGGCTTCGCGCCCCTGGCATAACATCCAGGAAAGCGTCGCGCTGATCGAGCAGCATTGGGTCGATTGCCTGCGTGAAGGACAGAAGCTGGAAACGTCAGGCGCCGACAACCTCAAGACTTTCGCGCTGGTCGAGGCGGCATACCGCAGCGCGGAGGAGGGGCGAACCGTGCTCATGAAGGAATTGCTGGGTTGATGGATGCCGGTTTCGTCCTGACCGGAACGCGCGAGGCGGAACCGCCCGTGCGTATGCTGCGCGCCGGTCCGCTGACGGTGGAAATGGTCAATGGCAATCTGCGCGCGATCCGCCATAACGGCGTCGAGGTGGCCCGGGCCATCGCCTATATAGTGCGCGACCGCGACTGGGGCACGTATGATCCCGAGATTCATTCGCTTGCGATAGACGAGAGAAGCGATGGCTTCCGCGTGACCTATGAAGGCGTGTGCGCCGGGCCAGGCGGCGCGACGCTACGCTTCACCGTGCGCATCGACGGCGGGCCGAACGGCGCTCTCATCTTCGATGTAACGGCGCGGCCGGACGCCGACTTCGAGACCAACCGCTGCGGCTTCTGCATCCTCCATCCGATCGCCGGCCTTGCCGGTGCGCCCGTGACGGTCGAGCATGTCGACGGTTCGGTCCTGAAGACGACGCTGCCGGACCTGATCGATCCGTGGCAGCCGTTCAAGGGCATGCGGGCCATCACCACACCGGTCGCGCCAGGGATCGTCGCTGAATGCCGCATGGAGGGCGACACATTCGAGATGGAAGACCAGCGCAACTGGTCCGACGCTTCCTACAAGACCTATGTCCGGCCATTGGCGTTGCCGTGGCCTTATATTCTGAAGGCTGGCGAAACCGTCCAACAGACGGTCTCATTGACCTTTCGTGCCGATGGTTCGATGGCGTTGCAGCCGGCCCGGTCGGCTCCGAGGCAGCAGACGAAGCCGATCCGCGTTGGACTTGGCGCGGAGGGGCCAGCGCTGCCGGCCATCGGCATCGTCGTCTACCCGCAAGATGCCGAGGCGTCGCTGGCGCAAGTGGAAACCCTGCGCCTAGTCGCCCCGCAACGGCTGCTGTTCCATTTCGATCCGCTGGCCGGCCACGGATTGCTGGCCCTGCAAGGTTTCGCCGCGCTTGCCACCACGTTGCCGGCCCAGACCACGCTGGAGGTCGCGCTGCCGTGCCGGCGAAATCTCGACGCGGAACTGTCGGAGATCGCCGGCCTCGTCGCGACCGCCGGGCTGAAACCGGATGCGCTGATGGTGTCGCCGTCGGTCGATCGCCAATCGACGCCGCCGGGCAGTAAATGGCCTGAATGCCCGCCGCTGGACGAGGTCTATGCCGCCGCGAGGCGCGCCTTTCCTGGGATAAGGCTCGGCGGCGGGATGCTGTCCTATTTCACTGAACTCAACCGCAAGCGCGTGCCGGCCGGGCTGCTCGATTTCGTCAGCCATTGCACCTGTCCGATCGTGCACGCGGCGGACGATTTTTCCCTCATGCAGACGCTGGAGGCGCTGCCGTTCATCACACGGTCGGTGAGGGCAATCTATGGCGACTTGCCCTATCGCATCGGCCCGTCGACCATCGCCATGCGACAGAACCCTTATGGCGGCCGCACCATGGACAATCCGGCGCTGTCGCGCATCGCCATGGCGAACCGCGATCCGCGCCATTCGGCGCTCTTCGCCGCCGCCTGGGCAGTTGGCTATGCCGCGCGGACCGCAGCAGCCGGCCTCGATCAGCTCGTGCTGAGCTCACTGACAGGCCCGTTCGGGCTGATCGCCGGTGCCGACGAACCGTTCGGAGCCGGCGGTCGGCGGCCGCTCTTTCATGTCGTGCGCTCGCTCGGTCGTCTCGCGGGTGCCCGTTCGTGGATCGTCACAAGCGGCCGTGACGGCACCGTCGCCTGTCTCGCGGCGGAACACGGCAATGGCTTAGCGGTGCTGGCGGCCAACCTAACGCCGTCACCTATAACCGTGGATTGCAACAGCCTGACGGGCGTCGGGCTCGGTGCCGCGCGAGTCCTCGATGGCGATGCCGTTGCGGCACAGGGCGGATTTGTCGAGAGACCCTTGCAGGCAGGTGTTGTGGAACTGGGACCTTATGCGGTCGCAGCTCTCGGCTCGCCGCTATGACGGCGTCGCCGTGTTCACATAGAGCGCGCGCGAGCGTTCGAGGTGCTTGACCATCGCGGCTTCGGCCTTTTCCGGATCATGCGCGGCGATCTGCTCGATGATCTCCTCGTGCTCATCCAGCGTGAACTTTTCCTTGCCCGTCCAGATCAGCATCTCGGTATGGTATTCCTTCAGCCATCCCAACATCGCCTCGCTGACAGCCGCATAGATCGGGTTGCCGGAAATCTCCGCGATGGCGTTGTGGAACTTCATGTCGGCGGCGATGAAGGCCTCGCTGTTGCCGCGCTGCGAACGCTGCTCGGCCAATATGTCCTTCAACCGGTCGATGTCTTCGGCGTTTGACTTCACGGCGGCGTCACGCACCATGCCGCGCTCGAAAAAGATGCGCGCGCTCTTCAGGTGCTCCAGGGAGTCGGTCGAGGACGCGAGCATGATCTTTGCTGCGGTGTCCACCTGGCGAAAGATCGAGCGGGCGCTGAGCTGCAATACCTTGGCGCGTTCGCCATGCGAGATCGCCACCAGGCCCATGTTGCTCAGCGCCTGCATGGCTTCGCGGATGGCCGGCCGCCCCACGCCGAAACGGTCCATCAGCTCGCGTTCGGACGGCATTTCGTCGCCCGGCTGCAACTCGCCGCTGGTTATCAGCCGTTTCAGCCGCGCAAACACTTCGTCGGACAATTTGCGTCTGACGATGGGTTCGGAAACGGTCATGCACATCCTCCAGTCCGATCACCGAATCTGCCCGCGCAGCGTAGCATTTGCGGTCCGGCAGCCGTGTCAAAATTCTGCTTGCGCCGGTTAGATACTCATTATACCAGTTTGCGCGACTGTTAAAGGCTTTTGCACTGCCGTCATGATCGTCCTCACCTACCTCATCGAGACCGCCGGCAGCGTCGAAGCGCTCGCGGCGAAGATCGCCAGCGACCAGTCCACCGGCACCTTCGTTCCGATTCCCGGAGAAACCGAGGAACTCAAGAACAGGGTTGCTGCGCGCGTGCTGGATGTCCGGCCGTTGCCGCCGGCCACCGTTCCGTCCCTGCCGCAACCCGAACCCGGTGGCCTGTGCAATAGGGCCGAGGCCGACGTCGGATTTCCTTTCGAAGCGATCGGCACGGACCTGTCGGCGCTGATGACCATCGCCATAGGCGGCGCCTATTCGATCCGGGGCCTCTCCGGCATCCGCGTCGTGGGTATGAAGCTTCCGGAGGAGTTCCGTGGCGCGCATCCGGGACCGAGATACGGTGTGCCGGGAACCCGTCGGCTGACCGGGGTCCATGGCAGGCCGGTCATCGGGACGATCATCAAGCCGGCTCTCGGCTTGCGCCCGAATGAAACGGCCGAGCTCGTCGGCGAACTGATCGCCTCGGGCGTCGATTTCATCAAGGACGACGAGAAGATGATGAGCCCGGCCTATTCGCCGCTGGCGGACAGGGTCGCGGCGATCATGCCGCTGGTGCTCGATCACGAGCAGAAGACCGGCAAGAAGGTGATGTACGCCTTCGGCATTTCCCATACCGATCCCGACCAGATGATGCGCAACCACGACCTTGTGGCGAAAGCCGGCGGCAACGCTGCCGTGGTCAACGTCAATTCGGTCGGCATGGGTGGCGTGGCCTTTTTGCGCAAGCGCACCGAACTGGCCATCCATGCGCACCGCAACGGCTGGGATATGCTTACCCGCCATCCCGGACTCGGCATGGATTTCTCCGTCTGGCAGCAATTCTGGCGATTGCTCGGCGTCGACCAGTTCCAGATCAACGGCATCGGGTCGAAATACTGGGAGCCCGACGATTCCTTCGTCCGCTCGTTCAAGGCGGTGAGCACGCCGCTGTTTTCCCCGCAGGATTGCCCGATGCCGGTCGTCTGCTCCGGCCAGTGGGGCGGCCAGGCACCGGAGACATATGCGCGGACCGGCCGCACGCTCGATCTGCTTTATCTGTGCGGCGGCGGTATCGTCAGCCACCCATCCGGGCCGGCCGCGGGCGTGGTTGCGGTGCAGCAGGCCTGGCAGGCGGCGGTCGAGGGAATTCCGCTCGAAACCTATGCACGGACCCATAGCGAACTCAAGCAATCGATCGAAAAGTTCGGGAAGGACGCGTGATGCCCCAGGCCGCCACCGGACTTCCGGAACTCCTTGTCGGCTACTATGGCGACGACCTCACAGGTTCGACCGACGTCATGGAGGCACTCGAACTCGGCGGCATCGCGACGGTGCTGTTCACAGGGCAGCCGGAGGAGGCGTTGCGACAGCGCTTTCAGCATTGCCGGGCGATCGGGCTCGCCGGCACGAGCCGCAGCGAGACGCCGGCCTGGATGGAGGAAAACCTCGCGCCGGCCTTTTCGTGGCTCAAGGGGCTCGGCGCCGCCATCTGCCACTACAAGGTCTGTTCGACCTTCGATTCCAGTCCCGAGATCGGCAGTATCGGCCGCGCCATCGAGATTGGCAGGCGCATTTTCGATCAGGGCAGCGTGCCGATCCTTGTCGGTGCTCCGCAATTGAAGCGCTACACCGCCTTCGGCAATCTCTTCGCCGGTTTTCGTGGCGAGACTTACCGCATCGACCGCCATCCCGTAATGAGCCGCCATCCGGTGACGCCGATGGACGAGGCCGATCTTCTCAAGCACCTGGCGCGGCAAACCGCGCTCAAGGGCGGCCTGTTGGGTCTTGCCCAACTGGCTTCGCCGGCGCGCAGTTCGGCGTTCGATCGTATCCTGCGCGAGACCGGGATGGTGCTGCTCGATGTGGATGACGTTGAGACGCAGCGGCGGGCCGGTGCGGAACTGTGGCGCGTTCGCGCCGCCGCGCCGTTCGTCGTCGGCTCGTCGGGTGTGGAATACGCACTGCTTGCCGCATGGGCAGCGGCGGGCACCGCGCCGCGACCGCCGTCCTTTTCGACGGCCGGGCCGGTCGACCGCATTGCCGTCGTCTCCGGCAGCGTTTCGCCGACGACGGAACGGCAGATCCGCCATGCGCTGGCCAACGGCTTTGTCGGCATTGCGCTGGATCCGGTGGCGCTGGCTTGCGAAACAAATGAGGCCGCCATTGCCGAAGCGATCGACAGGGGCAGCGCCGCGCTTGACGAGGGCAGCAGCGTGATCCTCTACACGGCGCTCGGCAGCGCCGCGGATCGCGGCACGGAGATCGATCGCCAGCCGGGTGCGCGCCACGCGCTGGCGCGCAGCCTCGGCCTCATTCTGAAGAGCCTGGGACTTCGCCACGCGCTGAAGCGCGTCGTCGTCGCCGGCGGCGACACGTCGAGCCACGCCCTGGGGCAACTCGGCGTCGAGGCCCTGACCATCCGGATGCCGCTGCCGCAAACTCCGGGTTCGCCGCTTTGCGTGGCGCACAGCCGTACGCCCGCCATCGACGGCATGGAGATCGCGCTGAAGGGCGGGCAGGTCGGCAATGACGGCTATTTCGTCGGTATCCGAGCCGGTGCGTTCTGATCGACTTCGCTGGCAGGCGTCGGTCTATCCGGCACGCTCGCATTGACGCCGTTTCAGGCGTTCCTGGCCGCTGCCGTGCGGATCGCTTGCAGCAGGGCGGAAAAGCCCGCCGAGGGTGCCGTGTCGGTGCGCATGGTGAGGCCGACCGGTCCCTTGGTCTGCTCGGTGTCAACGGCAAGGGCGACAAGCAGGCCTTCGCGCAGTTCATTGGCGACCACGCCCTTGGAAATGATCCACACCGCGTCGCTGCGGGTGACGAAGGCCCGGCCGAAGGAATCCGAGACGGTCTCTATCTCGGTCGCCGGTATGTTCATGCCGTTAGTGAGAAACAGGCGCTCGACATAGGGGCGGATCACCGATTCCCGCGTGGGCATCAGCACGGGGAAATCGCCGAGGCGGGCAAGGATGTCACGGCCGGCGGCCAGCAGGGGATGGCCGGCGCGCACCACGAACTGCACCTGCTCGGAGTAAAGGTGCTCGAAGAAGAAGCCTGCCATCTTCTCCGGCGCGGCGAGGCGGCCGACGACGATGTCGAGCACGCCGTCACGCAATTGCTGCAGCAGAACGGCGTTCTCGCCGGTGACGATCTTCACCGCCGTGTTGGTGTCCTCGGCAAGGAAAAGGCTCATCGCGGCCGGCATGACGCGAGCCGAGACCGTGGGCAGGGCGCCGACGCGCACAAGTTCGCGGCTCGCGGCATCGCCGCGCCGCATCGACTCTACGCCCTGCTTCAGGGCCGCCACCGCCGCGCCGGCATGATGCAGGAAAATCTCGCCCATGCGGGTGACGCGGATACCGCGTCCCTCGCGCTCTACCACGGCGACGCCCAGCGAATCCTCCAGTTCGCGCAGCGTCTTGGTTACGGCCGGCTGGCTGACGTTGAGAAGGTCCGCCGCCCGGGCCACGCTCTTTTGTCGTGCGACCTCCAGAAAGGTTTGCAGGTGGCGAAAACGGACGCGGCTTTCGAGCATCGATCCATAACCTCTGGGTTAGCAGTTCGCCGCAAAATATCATTTTACCGAACCATTTTGCTGATACAATTTGCGACAGGAGGATCGAACCGTGCCATTCGTCGATATCGGCGGCCTGTCGCTGCATTGCCGCTTCAAACCCGGCCGCCCGGACGGGGAAAGGGCTGTCGTGTTCATCAATTCGCTCGGCACCGATTTCCGCATCTGGGAGGCGGTTTCGGCCGCTTTGGGCGAGGATGTGCCGCATCTCCTCTATGACAAGCGCGGCCACGGGCTTTCCGACACAGGTTCGGGCGGCCGCTCGATCGACGACCACGTCGACGATCTCATCGGCCTTGTCGACCGGTTCGGACTCGGCCAGGTGGCTCTGTGCGGACTTTCGGTCGGCGGTCTCATTGCGCAGCGGCTCTATGCGCGCCACCCGGATGCGGTGGCCGGCCTGATGCTGCTCGACACCGCCCACAAGATCGGCACGAACGAAAGCTGGGGCCAGCGCATTGCCACCGTCGAGCGCGACGGCATCGAGGCCATCGCCGACGGGATCATGAAGGTCTGGTTCACGCCGACGTTCCACCGCAAGCGCTCGGCCGAGCTTGCCGGCTGCCGCAACATGCTGGCGCGCCAGCCTCTCGACGGCTATGTCGCGACCTGCATGGCGCTTCGAAGCGCCGACTATACTGACGCGGTGCAGCGCATTGCCGTACCGACGCTGTGCGCCGTCGGCGAACAGGACGGCTCTACGCCGCCGGCGCTGGTGAAATCGCTCGCCGACCTAATTCCCGGCGCGCGCTTCGAGGTCGTTCGCGACGCCGCGCACATCATCTGCATCGAACAACCGGAGGCGACGGTCACGCTGATCCGCGATTTCCTCGGTTCGCTTCCCGGAGGCGGTCAGCCATGAGCGATATGCCGGAACGAACGGATCGGTACGAGCAGGGCATGGCGGTGCGCCGCGCGGTGCTCGGCGATGCGCATGTCGACCGCGCCGAGGCGGCGGCGACCGATTTCGACCGGCCTTTCCAGCAACTGATTACGGAAACGGCATGGGGTTCGGTGTGGGCGCGACCGGGCTGGAGCAGGCGTGAGCGCTCCATCGTGACGCTGGCGCTGCTGGCCGCGCTTGGCCACGACGAGGAACTGGCCATGCACATCCGCGCCACCGCCAACACCGGCGCGTCGCGCGACGACATCCGCGAAGTGCTGCTGCATGTCGCCGTCTATGCCGGCGTGCCGACCGCCAACCGTGCCATCAGGGTCGCCAAGGAGGTCTTTTCGAAGATGGATGCCGGCCATGCCCGCTGATGCGCTTGCCAATCGCCGGCCCGAGATCGGCGCCTTCTTCCAGCGCGATCGCACCTGGCATCCGCCGGCGCTGACGCCCGGCTACAAGTCCTCCGTTCTGCGCTCGCCGCAGCGGGCGCTGCTTTTCTTCGACAACACGCTTTCGGAAATCGCCGGCCCGGCGTTCGGCCATGCCGTGCTCGGCGAACTCGACGCCGACCTGATCCACAATTTCGCGACACCGGGCGAAAGCGCCATCGGCGAACGCATCATCGTCTATGGCCGCTTGCTTGACGAGCGGGGGAGAGGCGTGCCGGGCGCGCTGCTGGAATTCTGGCAGGCCAATGCCGGCGGCCGCTACCGGCACAAAAGGGACGGCTATCTCGCGCCCTTGGACCCGAATTTCGGCGGCTGCGGCCGCACCATCACGGACGAGGAGGGCGGCTACAGCTTTCGCAGCATCAAGCCGGGACCCTATCCCTGGCCGAACGGACCCAACGACTGGCGACCCTCGCACATCCATTTCTCCGTCTTCGGCCACGGTTTCGCGCAGCGGCTGATCACGCAGATGTATTTCGAGGGCGATCCGTTGATCCGGCATTGCCCGATCGCGCGCGGCATTCCCGACAAGGCGGCGATCGAGCGCCTTGTCGCCGCGCTCGACATGCAGTCGACCGTGCCTTTCGATTCCGTCGCCTACCGGTTCGACATCGTGCTGCGCGGGCGCCGGTCCACCTTGTTCGAGAACCGGCTGGAGGGCAATTGATGGCTCCGCTGGCTCGCCTCAAGGAAACGCCGTCACAGACCGCCGGCCCCTACGTGCATATCGGCTTGACGCCGAATTTCGTCGGCATCAGCGGGGTTTACGAGCAAGATCTCGGCGCCCGCATGGTCAACGACAAGACCAGGGGCGAGCGCATCACGCTGGAGATTCGAGTGCTGGATGGTGCGGGTGGGCCCCTGAAAGACGCATTAATCGAGATCTGGCAGGCCGACGCGGACGGGTTCTACAACTCGCCATCCGAGATGCGCGGTGCGGCCGACCCCAACTTTTCCGGTTGGGGGCGCTGCCCGAGCGACATGACGACAGGGCTGTGCCGCTTCGAAACGATCAAGCCTGGCCGCGTGCCGTTCCGCGACGGGCGCCCGATGGCGCCGCATGTCACGCTCTGGATCGTTGCGCGCGGCATCAATATCGGACTGCACACGCGGCTTTATTTCTCCGACGAGGAGCAGGCCAATGCCGAGGACCCGATCCTTGGCCTGATCGAGCACAAGGCGCGCGTGCCGACGCTGATCGCCGAACGCAAGGGCGACACCTACCATTTCGACGTCCATCTCCAGGGGGAGAAGGAGACGGTCTTCTTCGATAGCTGAAAAAATGCCGGTCTCGCCGTTCGATCATCCTGTGCTTGCGGGCCTTCTGGGCGACGAGGAGGTTTTGCGGCAGTTCTCGTTCGAGGCGGAACTAGCAGCGATGTTCGCCTTCGAGCAGGCGCTGGCCGACGCAGAGGCCGAGCATGACGTCATTCCCATCGAGGCGCCAGCCGCGATTGGCAAGGCGCTGACGGATTTTTCACCTGATCTTGACCGGCTAAGGGTCGAAACGGCGAAGGATGGTGTCGTCGTGCCGGAATTAATCCGCCAGTTGCGTGCGAAGATAGGCGAGCCGCACGGGACAAAAATCCATTTCGGCGCCACCAGCCAGGATGTCATCGATACGGCGCTGGCGTTGCGGCTGAAACCTGTGGTGGCGCGGCTCGACCAACTGTTGTCCGATGCGGTCGACGGACTCCATGCGCTGGAGAAGCCTTTCGGCGGACGTGCGCTGACCGGCATGACGCGGATGCAGCCGGCGCTGCCGATCCGTGCGTCTGTCCGGATTGCCGCATGGCGTCGGCCGCTGGAACGGCATCGCGACCGGCTCGCCGAACAGAGGGGCAGACTGTTCGTCGTTCAGCTCGGTGGCGCGGCCGGCACGCTGGATAGGCTTGGCGAGCGCGCAGAGGATGTGCGGCGCTCGCTGGCGGCAAGGCTTGGCCTGCAGGACGGCCCGCAGTGGCACGCCCAGCGCGACGCGCTGGCGGAGTTCGCCGGCTGGCTTTCGCTGGTAACGGGAAGCCTCGGCAAATTCGGCCAGGACGTTGCGCTGATGGCAGCGACCGGCGACGAGATCGAATTGTCGGGTGGCGGCGGGTCGTCGGCCATGCCGCACAAGCACAACCCGGTGAAGGCCGAGGCGCTCGTGGCGCTGGCACGGTTCAACGCCGCGCAGCTTTCGGCCATGCACATGGCGCTGATCCACGAGATGGAGCGCTCGGGCGCGGCCTGGACGCTGGAATGGCTCACCCTGCCGCAGATGGTGGCGGCAACCGCCGGCGCGCTGAGGCTGGCGGGCGAACTCGCCGGCCTGGTCGAAAGCCTGGGACGCTGATGCGCACGCAGGTCGTCATCATCGGTTCGGGACCGTCCGGGCTGCTGCTCGGGCAATTGCTAACCGGCATCGGCGTCGACACCGTGATCCTCGAACGCTCGACGCGCGAACACGTGCTCAGCCGTGTGCGTGCCGGCGTGCTGGAACAGGGAATGGTCGAGCTTCTGGAAGAGGCCGGGGTCGCGCAGCGGCTGCGCGCCGAGGGTTTGCGCCACGACGGCATTTCGCTCGCTTTCGACGGGCGGCTGCATCGCATCGACCTCGCGGCACTCAGCGGCAGACACGTCACCGTCTATGGCCAGACCGAGGTAACGCACGATCTCATGGACAAGCGCGAGCGCACGAACCTCGCTACCGTCTACGAAGCAGCCAATGTGGCGCTACACGATTTCGCCAGCGCCAACCCTCATGTGACTTATGAGAAAGACGGGCGAATGCACCGCATCGACTGCGATCTCATCGCCGGCTGCGATGGCTCGCACGGCGTCTCGCGCCGGTCCGTGCCACCTTCTGCGTTGACCACCTTCGAGCGGCACTATCCGTTCGGCTGGCTTGGTATACTGGCGGAGGTTCCGCCGGTGGATCATGAACTGATCTATGCCAACCACAGCCGCGGCTTCGCGCTTTGCTCCATGCGGTCCGAGCATCGCAGCCGCTACTATGTGCAATGTCCGCTGGAGGACCGCGTCGAGGACTGGAACGACCAGCGCTTCTGGGACGAACTGCGCCGCCGGCTGCCGCCCCAGACGGCAGAGGCGGTCACTGTCGGCCCTTCTTTCGAGAAATCCATCGCGGCGCTGCGCTCCTTCGTATCGGAGCCGATGCGCTTCGGCCGGCTCTTCCTGGCGGGAGACGCAGCACACATCGTGCCGCCGACCGGCGCCAAGGGGCTGAACCTCGCCGCCAGCGACGTGCGCTATCTGTTCGACAGTTTTCGCGACTTCTATCTGGAAAAGTCGGGAGCGGGACTCGACGCCTATTCGGCCAGGGCGCTGGCGCGCGTCTGGAAGGCGGTGCGCTTCTCCTGGTGGATGACGACGATGCTGCACCGGTTTCCCGAGGATGGTGCGTTCGGCCAGCGCATCCAGGAGGCGGAACTCGACTATCTGGTGCATTCAAAGGCGGCGGCGACCGCACTGGCCGAGAACTATGTCGGCCTGCCATTCTAAGCGGCCGTTTCTCATGGTTTCGCCGGGCGGCTATGCGGCTTCGGTCGCCATTGCGCGGGCAATATCGAGGAAAGCGCGCATCGTCTTGGCCTGGCTGCGTTCGGTGAGACAGATCAACGCCTCGTCCATCAGCATCGGCGGGCCGTCGATCGGGATCTTGGCCAGTCGGACATCGTTGCCGAATTCCGCTTCGGAGACGAAGCCGATGCCGGCCCCGGCGGCTACGATCTCGCGCACCGCCTCCCGGCCCTCGGCCTCGATGGCGAATTTCAGTTCGACCCCGGCGGCAGCGGCACCTTGCTCGAGCTTCTTGCGGGTGCGCGAGCCGCGCTCTCGCACGACCAGGGGCAGCGTTGCGAGTTCGGCGAAGGACAGGCTGTTGCGCGTGGCAGCCGGGTGGCTTGCTGCCGCGAAGGCGATGATCGGTGTCGAATTCAGCCTCACGATCTCGAACTCGCGGCCGGTGGGAATCTCGCCCAGCACGCCGATGTCCGCGTCGTAGCTGAACAGGCTGGTAATGACCGTCTCGGTGTTGCCGGCACGTATGGTGACCTTGACGCCAGGGTATTTCTTGCGGAACTCGGCGAGGATATGCAGCAGGTGGTGCGCGGCGTCGGCGACGATGCGCAACGTGCCGGCACGCAGCGCGCGGGATTCGGACAGAAGCTCCAGCGCCTGGCTTTCGGTGTCGAACATGCGCCGCGTGATGGCGAGCAGTTTTTCGCCGGCCGGCGTCAGCGTCACCTGCTTGCGCTGGCGGTTGAAAAGCAGGATGTCGTATTCCTCCTCCAGCTTGCGCACCTGGTCGGAAATGGCCGGCTGGGTGAGGAAAAGTTCCTCTGCGGCGCGGGAGAAGCCGCCACAGATGGCGACGTAGTGAAACGCGCGGAGCTGGACGTAGCGCATGGCGCTCCTTCATTTTGAATAAGTTCAGCTTATTGGTAGATACAAAATAACGATTTTTCGAATACATTATCCGGCGCCTATATGGCTGCGACGAGCAGCGACACGACGGGAGGCGTTCCGGCCATGGCCGACACGGCATCGACAGGGGGCTTCGAGCCTCCGGCAATGGGCGAACCCTATCTCCTGACCCCCGGTCCGCTGACCACCGCCTATTCGGTCAAGCAGGCGATGCTGAAGGATTGGGGGTCGTGGGACGGCGATTTCCGCTCCATGACCGCCGATCTGCGCCGCCGCCTGCTGGCGCTGACGGGCGACAGGAAAAGCGAATACGACTGCGTGCCGCTGCAGGGTTCCGGCTCCTATTGCGTGGAGGCGATGCTCGGCTCCTTCGTGTCGAAGGACGGCAAGGTGCTGGTGCTGGCCAACGGCGCCTACGGCCTGCGGGCCGCGCTGACGATGAAATATCTCGGCCGGGCGCACACGCTGATCGACAAGGGCGACTACCTGCCGCCGCGCGGTGACGAGGTGGCGGCCGCGCTCGACGCCGATCCAGCCATCACGCACGTGCTCGCCATCCATTGCGAAACCAGTTCCGGCATTCTCAATCCGGTGGCCGAGATCGCGGAAGCGACGAAGGCGAGGGGCCGCAAGCTTCTCGTCGATTCCATGAGCGCTTTCGGCGCCGTGCCGCTCGACGTCAACGAGATCGGCTACGAGGCGATGGTGTCGTCGGCCAACAAGTGCATCGAGGGCGTGCCCGGCTTCGGTTTCGTCATCGCCAGGAAAACCGAATTGGAAGCCGCCAAGGGCAACAGCCATTCGCTCTCGCTCGACGTCCACGCGCAATGGTCTGCGATGGAGAAGACCGGCCAGTGGCGCTTCACGCCGCCGACGCATGTCGTCGCCGCCTTCCTCGAGGCGCTGAAGATGCACGAGGCGGAAGGCGGCGTCGCCGGCCGCGGCGCGCGCTATACCAGGAACCGCGACGTGATGGTGGCGGGCATGCGCGAACTCGGCTTCGAGACGCTTCTGTCGGACCGCTGGCTGTCGCCGATCATCGTCACATTCTTTTGCCCAGCGCATGAGAAGTTCGTCTTCAACCGTTTCTACGACCTGATGAAGGACAAGGGGTTCATCATCTATCCGGGCAAGCTCACGGTGGTGGATTCCTTCCGTGTCGGCTGCATCGGCCGCATGGACGAGCATGTCATGCGCCGCGTCGTCGAGGCGGCGAAACAGTCGCTCGAGGAAATGGGCGTCGATACCGCCGCTCCGCCCGCCAATGCCATCGCCGAACGCGCAAAGCTTGCCGCCTGAGTTTCGCCGCTTGACGCGGCTTTTTCACGAGGACCTTTGCTTATGAACGAGATGTCGCCATTGAGTGTATCGGTGAACGGCCGTTCGTATGGGTGGC